>DATEWL010000206.1:0-4422 GCA_035258025.1 Candidatus Acidiferrum sp.
ATTGGCGTCGGAAATGACATGCTGCGCGTGTTCGCCGCGGTCTGGAGTATCGAGCGAGCGAATCCACTTGGCGAGTTCATCGTCTTCAAGCGGTGCAAGTTGTTCGAAATAGCGGCGCACAATAGTGGTGAAGCGGACGGGCGCAGTGTAGCCGCCAATTTTCTCTACTGCTGCAGCCAGGTGGACAACAGCGTTGTCCTTGGTGGGCACGGACGCATGGCCTGACGGCCCGCGCGCGATCACCGCGACATCTACGGGAACTTTTTCGCTGGCTTGCACGGCGACATACTCGACTTTGCCGTTTTTCAAGATGACTCTGCCGCCTTCGTTGAGGGCAAAGCCCGCGGCAAATTTGTCCCAGTATTTGGCGATAAGTATGCGGATGCTGGCTTCGCCGCCCTGCTCTTCATCGGCGGTGGCGAGAAAAATGATGTCCCGGTTGACGCGGGCGTTGGAACGCTTAAGGGCGATAAAGGCGGCGAGGTTTGCGGCGAGCATGCCCTTGTCATCGATCGAGCCGCGGCCGTACATGTAGCCGTCTTTGATCGTGGCGGCAAAGGGATCGACGGTCCACTTGGATTTGTCCACGCCAACGACGTCCATGTGCGCGACGAGCAGCAGGGCGCGCGACGGATCGGGCATGGCGGCGCTACGGAGACGCGCCACGAGTGCGCTGCGGCCCGGAGCGAGATCCAAAAATTCCGAGTTTATTCCTTCTTTGGTCAGGATACTGGCCACGTATTTTGCGGCGGCTTGCTCGTTGCCGGGGGGATTCGAGGTGTCAATGCGAATGAGATCGGCGAGCCAGCCTTCAGCTTCCTTAGCCAGCGAGGTGGTATCCCCGGCCGGGGATCGCGTCGACTCGACGGTGGGCATGGCCGTGGATGGCGCCTGCGCCGCCAAAGGCAAAGCCGTGGCCAGCGGGAAGAGTGCCAGGGCCGTTGTGGGCACAAGAATGTGCATTCTGCGGTTCCAATTCACGAAGACTTCCTCCGTCTCAGATGCGGCCTGGGTTTAAATGCCCGGCTCAGCAACGCTTTGCAGTTAACGCGCTTCATACTAACATGCAGGTGTGGGGGCAAATCCGGGGGCTTGGCGGCGCGTTTCGTAAATTCAAACGGCGCGTGGGAGTACCTTTTGAGGTATGAAACAGCGGCCGGGCAAACGGGTGGAACACAAAGGCGAATCGAGGGGTGAAATGAAGACGATTGTTTCTCTGGTTTTACTGACATTTCTTGCGACTGTGATTATTCTGCGGCTGGCCGAGCAGCCTGCGACGGCGCAAGCGCCCACGGGTCCCCAAGGGGGCGCGCCACCGCCGGCAGGCGCGACGGCGCCCCAAGCTCCCGCTACACCGCAGCAGCAAGCTCCCCAGGGCGGCGTGAGCATCGCGGTGGAAGTGCCTGTCGTAACGCTGGATGTGATCGCGACCACGAAAAATGGTGACATCCTGACAGGACTGAAGAAAGAGAATTTCCGACTCACGGATGAAGGCGTGCCGCAGACCATCACCAACTTCGGACCCACGGATGCGCCGATAACGATGGTGTTGTTGCTGGAGTTCAGCAGCCGAGGCTGGGGAGGATTTTTCGCCTCGTACGCAAAGTATTGGTCCCAGTACTTGTTTCCTCAGCTCAAACAACAAGACTGGGTGGCCCTGGAAACATTCGACATGAAAACTCGCGTGGATGTGGACTTCACGCAGAACAAAGAAGAAGTAATGGACGGGATACGCCACCTTTACTTTCCTGGCTTCAGCGAATCGAATGTTTTCGATGCTCTGCTGGAGACCACCGAGATGTTGAAAGATGTTAAGGGTAAGAAGGCTATCGTGCTGATGGCCAGCGGGGTCGACACATTCTCAAAGCACAATCTCGACCAGACCATGAAGCAGTTGCGGCAGAGTGATGTGACGATTTTTTGCGTGGGTTTGGGCCAGGTATTTCAGAATGCGGCAGACATGAACAGGGTAGGCGGGATGGGCAACATCCAGCGAATGAATTATCTGCAAGCGGAAAATCAGCTGAAAACCTTCGCGCACGAAACGGGAGGCGAGGCATGGTTCCCGCAGTTCGAAGGGGAAATGCCAGGCGTCTTTCAGACCGTGACTTCTTTCTTGCGGCATCAGTACAGCATTTCGTACACGCCGACAACCGGGGCGAAAGACGGAAAGTTTCACAAGGTGAAGATTGAGCTAGTGAAGCCCGACGGGAGCCCGCTGGAGGTAGTGGACCAGAAGGGCAAGAAACAGAAATACGTTGTGTACGCTCGTGAAGGGTACGAGGCCGTGAAAACCGGCACGGGAGACTGAGCTGCCGGTTCGGCGACCTTTCTAGACTGCGGTTGTAGAATGCGTTGACCGGTTAGTAGCCGCGGGCGAAATCTACCTGATTGAACATTTCGCGGCCGTCAAACCATCGTTCCAGAAGATCCATAAGGAGAGCCGTTTCGCGATGCCAGAGGCGGTCGCTTACGGCGCTGGTGTGCGGCGTGATGAAGAGGTTCGGGGCGCGCCAGAGCGGGCTTTCAGGGGAAAGGGGCTCCACGGAAGTTACGTCGAGCGCGGCGCCGCCGAGAGTGCCTTTTTCCAGAGCGTGGACTAGCGCGGCTTCGTCAAGAAGTGATCCACGACCAACATTGATCAGGCGCGCGCCGGGCTTCATGCGGGCGATTTGCGCGGCGCCGATGAGGTGACGCGTTTCGCTTGTTTCCGGCGCAGCAATGACTACGTAGTCCGCGTGTGGCAGTGCTTCTTCGAGTTGCGAGACAGGGACGATTTTTTCCGCGTGCGCGGTGTCGCCCTGGCCGGAGCGGGTTACGCCCCAGACACGCATGTCAAAGGCGCGAGCGCGCTTGGCCAGTTCGCGGCCAATCGAGCCGAATCCCACGATCAAAAGAACTTGGCGGCTTAGTTCGGTGAGATGCTGCGGCTTGTCCCAGATGTCTTGCTGGCCCCAGTGCGAGCGGTCCTGATGACGCGTGGAATCGGGGAAATTGCGCGCAAGAGCCAGCAGGAGGCCCATGGTGTGTTCGGCCATGGGTGGAGAAAAAACGCCGCTGGGGTTGGTGACGACGATTCCGGAGTCGCGGAGCTCGGGATACATCAGTTGCGCGACGCCAGCAGCGGTGGAATGAATCCACTGCAGTTTTTTTGCGTGGGTGAGCTGTTCGGCGCGAAGGGAATAGCCGACGAAAATATCGGTGTCGGGAAGTTCGGCGGGAAGGCGGTCGTAGTCTGGCAAGTGAAGGACGCGCATTTCTGGCCAACGGGCGCGGATGGTTTGCGGCATGACGGGCTGCGGGCGCCAGAACGTGAACGGATGCCAGACGCAGATGACGAGTTTTGTTTCGGCTGGATTCGTGCGATTCATTCCCTGGAGCCGCGGTGCTTCCAGTAGAGGAGTAAGCCAACGATGAGGCCGAGGCCACCGGTGCCGAGGATGAAAAGGTGGGAGAGCGGTAGAGCGAACCAGCAAATTACGACTAGGCCCACGGAAACGATGGCTCCGACTGGCGTGCCGGGAATCGTGATCGTGCCAAAAGAGCGCGGGCGGTTTTGGCCGGGCTCGGGAGGTTTTTGCTTAGCGGGTTCGTAGCTGAGAGTCATATTACGGCTTTTTTGCGACGCGCAGATCTTGGCCCGTCATATCCGCTGGCCTGGGCTGATCGAGAGCGGCGAGGATTGTTGGCGCAAGGTCGCGCAACGAGCCGCCCGGTTTTAATTGTAGCGAATCGTTATCGCTGACGAGGATGAGCGGGACGGGATTCGTCGTGTGATAGGTGTGGGGGCCGCCGTTGGCCGGATCGATCATCGTTTCGGCGTTGCCGTGATCGGCGGTGATGAGCCAGACGCCGCCCCGCGCTTTCAGCGTTTGATAAATTTGGGCGAGTCCGGCGTCGACGGCTTCGACGGCCTTGATCGTGGCTTCCAGATTGCCGGAATGGCCGACCATGTCGGCATTCGCGTAGTTCATGATGATGGCGTCGAACTCGCCCTTTTCGATGGCTTTTACTACCGTGTCCGTGATTCCTTGTGCGGACATCTCCGGCTTGAGGTCGTAGGTGGCGACTTTCGGTGACGGGACTAGGATGCGCTCTTCGCCACCGAAAGGTTTTTCAACGCCGCCGTTGAAAAAATAGGTGACGTGGGCGTATTTTTCGGTTTCGGCGCAGCGTAGATTTTTGTACTGAAGCTCTTCGAAAACTTGGGCGAGGATGTGCTCCAACTTCTCGGGAGAGATCACGTATTTGAGCCAGGGCCAGTTTTTGTCGTACTGCGTCATGGCCACGTAGAAAAGATTCTTGGGGCGTTTTGCATCGGTGATTTTGTCGAAGCCGGGCTCGACTAGGGCGCGGGTCATTTGGCGCGCGCGGTCGGCGCGGAAGTTGTAGAAAATCACCGCATCATCGTCGCGGATTGTA
>DATEWL010000207.1:0-10798 GCA_035258025.1 Candidatus Acidiferrum sp.
GTGACGGCGGGGTATCTCGAGACTATCGGCGGAACCCTTCAGGAAGGGCGGCTTCTGGAGGATCGCGATATTGAGTCCAGCCAGCCGGTTGTCGTGATCAACGAATTCCTGGCGAAGCGTCATTGGCCCGGCGTGGATCCCGTTGGAAAACGTCTGAAGCTCACGGGCTCTAAAGAGCCGTGGCGAACCGTGGTGGGAGTCGTGAAAGACATTCGCGAGCGGGGACTTTTGCTGGACATGAAGCCGGCGGTCTACGTGCCGGTGAATCAGGTGGATAACCCATCGCCGTATTTTCTGATTGCGAGAACCGCGCAGGATCCTGCGAGCGTGGTCAACGCGTTGCGCGGCGCGGTTTGGGCCGTGGATAGCGAGCGGCCTGTGGCCCTGATTCGCACCATGGATCAGCTTATGGAGGAAAACGTTGCCGACCGGGCGCGTCCGATGATGTTGCTGGGGATTTTCGCGGGGCTTGCGCTGGTTTTGGCGTCCATCGGCGTGTACGGTGTGCTGGCTTACTCCGTCGCGCAACGGACGCGCGAAATCGGCGTGCGGATGGCTTTGGGGGCAGGGCCGGGAGATGTTACTCGGATGATTTTGGGACGGGGATTGAAACTGAGCGCGGTCGGATTGATTGCGGGTGCGGCGCTGGCGGGAATTCTGGGGATATTGCTACGGACTTTGTTGTTTGGTGTGACGCCAGTGGCTCCGCTTGTTTATGCAGGGACGGCGGCGGCGTTAATTGTTGTGGCTCTCGCCGCATGCGTGATCCCGGCGCAGCGCGCGGCCCGCGTGGATCCCGTCGTGGCCTTGCGCGATGAATAACCGGGGCGTGCGCTCCAAGAAATTCTGTTTTGCACTCGATGCCGACGGACCTATAATCACTTTAGTCATGAAAAACATTACTCTTCCCATCGTTATCGAAGGAGATGCCGATGGGTACTTCGTTTCCTGTCCGGCCTTGCAGGGCTGCTACAGCCAGGGCGACACCTACGAAGAGGCCGTCGAGAACATCAAAGACGCCGTCCGTTTGCACATTGAAGACCGGATTGCCGATGGCGAAGAGATTCCTCAAGTTTCTGTGAGTCTCTCAACCGTTGAAATTGCAGTCTGATGCCCAAGCTCCCTCGCCTGAGCGCCCGCGAGATATGTTCCCTCCTGGAAAAGCTTGGCTTTTCCATCGCGCGCCAGAGTGGCAGCCATATTATCTATAAGAACGCGGAAGGGAAGCGCGCCACGGTGCCGTTTCACACTGCGAAGATTCTTCATCCCAAAGTTCTGAAGAGTATTTTGCGCGATGCCGGTCTGACTGTCGAAGAATTGTCCAAACTATTGTGACTCTTGCCGGTCGGTTTCCTCACTCGCAGGCATGAAATCAATCCAAATCTATGCGAAGGCTTTGCGCAAACGGTTTACGACGCGCTGTTGACCGAGTACGACCATGGTATCGAAGAGCGGGGGCGCGACTGCTTGCCCTACAATCGCCACGCGGCAGGCATTGATCAGCAATCCGGCTTTCACGGCCGCCGCTTCCGCCACGGCTCTCGTCGCGTGATCGCAAGCGTCGTGATTCCATTCGGGCAGCGCCGCGAGAGCGTCCGCAAGACTTGCGAGCAGCTCCGGAACTTTTGGATCCTTCCAGAATTTTTCTTTTGCGGCCGGATCGATCGGAAAATCATCGCTGAAAAAGGCGCGCGACCACGAAGAGAAATCCGGCAACAGACGGATTCGCGGCCGCAGCAAATCCACTGTGCGCGAAAACCATGCGTGATCTCTTCCATCCGGACCTGGAGCAACGCCCGCGGCCCATTCTTCCTTCCACAATTTGCTGCGCCTCAGTTCGGCTTCCACTTCCGGTAACAGATCCTCGATTGGAAGTTTCTGCAGATACTGGGTGTTGAACCACTCGAGCTTGGGCTTGTCGAAAACTCCATTAGTGCGACTGACGCCCTCGAGCGAAAATCTTTCAATCAATTCGTTCGTACGCAGATACTCGTCATCGTTTCCCGGCGACCAACCGAGCAGTGCCAGAAAATTGCGGAACGCTTCGGGCAGAAATCCTTCGGTGCGGTACATATTCACGTCCGTCGCACCGTGTCGCTTTGAAAGGCGCTTCTTGTCCGGGCCAAGAATCAGCGGCAGATGCGCAAACAGAGGCGGCTCTGTTCCCAGCGCGCGATAGAGCAACACCTGCTTCGGCGTATTGGAAAGATGGTCGGCGCCGCGAATCACGTGGGTGATGCGCATGTCGATGTCGTCTACCACCACACCCAGTTGATACATGGACTGGCCGAACTCTTCGTCGCCCTTGCCGGAACGCAGCAGCACGAAATCCTCGATTTCGTCATTCGAAAATTCCGTCTCGCCAAAGACCACATCGGTAAATTTCGTCGTTCCGCCGAGAGGCACTCTGAAACGCACCGCCGGTTTCGCACCCGGCGTCGACGGCTTTCCATCGCGGCAACTGCACCGCGTCACGCGACGAGCTCCGCCGCCCTTGGGCTCTTCGTCCTGCGCAGGTTCCGCGTGGTCTCCGCCCGCGTACTTTTCCGCAGGGCAGTAACACAAAAAGGCGGTGCCATTCGCAAGGCACTTTTTGGCGGCATCTAGATAAAGTTGCGTGCGCTGCGATTGGTAAAACGGGCCTTCATCCCATTCCACGCCAAGCCATTTCAGCCCATCTAAAATTCCCGTCACCAGCTCCGGTTTGTTTCGCTCTGCGTCGGTGTCTTCAATCCGCAGGATCATCGTGCCGTGCTGCCGCCGCGCAAATAGCCAATTAAATAGGGCCGTTCGCGCGCCTCCGACGTGGAGATACCCTGTCGGAGAGGGCGCAAACCGTACGCGTACGCCTTCCTGTGGTTTGTTAGTCATTTCGCTCATACTTACGGAAAGTCCTGCGTTCTGATTTCAATCTTTCAGTTTAGCGAAACACCGAAACTCCGTCCAATCTGGCCCTCGTGCGGCCCAAAACGGACGTGTCCGACTACGCCCAGCTTCCTTGTCCACTTTGTATGGAAACCGTTACCCCCCTCCCTGCTGCCTCTTTGGCAACCGGTACCCCGGTACACTTGCTTCCTTAAAATTCCATCATCCATAATCACAGGTACTTGGCATTGTGCATCGAGGTGCCTCCTCGCGCAGCCGCACTGCTGTCCCCGTGTGCGACCGTCGAGGTTTCAGGTTTCTCTTGACGCACAAATTGCCTCACCGTTTTTGTACGTTGCAACGGAGCCGTCCGTGTTCGGGACGGAGAATTGACCGAGGCCTTGACCAACCAGAGCTTCATAGCACTGGCATTGCTGGCGGCTACTTCTTTAGTGGCCGGCTTCTTCGCCTACATTTACCAGCTCAAGCGCCGGCCCTACCTCCTTTACTGGACAGCCGGATGGGCGATGGTCGCTCTCAGCTACATCGGGCCAGCTGTCTCCCAGGGCATTCACTCGTGGCCCTTGCAGACCGCGCTCGATCAATTGCTTTATGCCGCCGCAGGAATCTTTTTCTTTCTTGGCGCCCAGCTATACGCAGGGCGTCAACTTTGGACTATCCCTGCAGCCGCAGCCGGCGGCGTGCTCGTGTTTTGGGCCGGTGCCGTTTCTCTTGGTTGGTTCAACTTTCCGCTGATCCTTCCTGCTGCCGCGATTTTTCTCGCCGTCGCCTACATCTTTTGGCAAGAAAGCCGCCGACAGGAAACACTTGCCGATTGGCTTCTCGCCGCCACTTTTGTCGTATGGGCCGTCGTTGGAGTAACTTTCTCCTTCTTCCGTGCCGCTCCGTTTTTCCGCGATATCAGTTTCCAAACTGCCGCTGCCGTTCCCTCCGCGTTCGTCGCCATGCTCATGGTCATGGCGCTCTACGAAGAAGAAAAGCGCCGCGTCGAGCGCAATATGCTGGCGCTCTCCAATCTCAATCTCGCCACTTCAAGTTTTGTGGGCGGAGAAATTCAGCGCATGCTCTCTCAGGCACTCGATCGCGTGCTGGGAGTTGTGCGACTTCCTGCTGGCGCGCTTTTTCTCCATCATGGAGACCCGCAGGGTCCAACGTCCGTCGTCGCGGTCGGACTGAGTGATAATTTCTGCCGCACGGCGCAGGAACAGGGGCTCGACGACTATCTCGTTGGCCTTGTCTCGCGTCTCGGCGGTTTACTCGGTTTCCGCGATCTTCGCAATGACGACACTGTCGCTGCCCTCGAGCGGGAAGAGCCCATTCGTCGTTTCCGCCAACTCGCTCTCGCGCAAGGTTTGCGCAGCATCGTGGCCATCAGCTTACAAGCCAAGGAGCACGCTTTTGGCGTCCTTCTTCTGGGCACACCGGACAGCCGCCGCTTTACTCCCGCCGAATACCGCTTGCTCCTCGCTCTCGGCCACCAAATTGGCATGGCCGTCGAAAATAGTTATCTCATCCAGCAGACATCCCGCCGGTCTGAAGAGCTTCACGTCCTCAACGAGATTGGCCGCGCCCTCAGCTCCACGCTGAACAAGGAAGATCTGCTCCGCAAGGTTTGGGAAGAGCTTCGCCGCCTCTTTGACGTCGAGAATTTCTACATCGGCGCGCTCAGCCCTCTTCGCGATGAAATGCAGTTCGAAATAGAAGTGACTGGCGGAACAATGAAGCCTCCGCGCAGCCGGCCGGCCGGGAACTATCTCACCGAGTACATTATTCGCACGCGCCAGCCCGTGCTTATCCGCGAAAACTATGCCGCGGAAGTGAAAAAACTCGGCGTCGAGCCCATTCTCCAGAATGGCTGCTTCTGCGGCGTTCCGCTCGTCGCTTACGATCACGCGATAGGCGCCATGGCTGTTTTTTCGGAAAACGAGCGCGTCTTTGACGAAGGGCACCTTGAGCTCATGCGCGTGCTCGCCAGCGAAGCGAGTATCGCCATTGAAAACGCGCGGCTCTTCCACGAAGAGCGTACCAAGGCGCGTCATCTCTCGCTGCTCAACACCATTTCTCGCAACGCCATTGCGACGCTCAATCCCGACGAGATGCTCGCCAAAATTGCGGAACAGCTCGAAGCTGGGCTAACTTACGATCACATCGGCATCAGCGTGCTCGAATACGCGACGCGCGAGCTCGTTGTCCAAGCCGAAGCCGGTGCTCGCCGCGGCGCTCTCGGCCGCCGCATTCCCCTTGGCAACGGCCTCATTGGCCATGTCGCTCGCAGCGGCCAACTAGCGGACTTCCAGTCTTCCAACTCCGTTGAGTCCCCGCACAAACCCCTCTTGGCGGATTCCGCGGCTGCCATCGCCCTCCCCGTGTTCTACGCCGAACAGCTCCACGGCGTGCTGTATGTCGAATCTTCCTTCCACGTAGAATTTTCTGAAGAAGAGATCCTCCTTCTTCGAACTCTTGCAGACCTCATTGCCGGTGCTCTGCACAACTCACTCTCCTTTCAGAAGGCTCAGGAACAGGCCATTACCGACGGCCTCACCGGCGTCAAGACCCATCGCTTTTTCATGGAAGCCCTTTCCGCTGAGTGGAAACGCTCCACGCGCGCGGGCCGCGCCTTCGCCCTCGTATTGATGGACCTTGACCGCTTCAAGTTCGTCAACGATTTTTACGGTCACCTCGAAGGGGACCTCGTTCTCCAGCGCGTCGGCCACATCCTCGAAACGAATTGCCGCCGTTCCGATGTCGTGGCCCGCTATGGCGGCGACGAATTCGTCATTCTGATGCCGGAGACCAACATGGAGCATGCCCGGCAGCTTGCCATCAAGCTTCGCGGCTGGGTTTCCGCGGATCCGCTTCTGCGCGAAAAAAACATTAGCGCCAGCTTTGGTATCGCCTGCTACCCGCTGCATGGCTCTTCGCCCCAGGAGCTTATCCAGGTCGCTGACGCTTCCATGTATTTGTCCAAGCATCAAGGCGGAAATGCCGTTTCCACCGCCGATCATTTCGATCCCAATGAAGCGAAAAAATGGAAGCGCGATGTGCTCGAAGCCTACCTCGGCGTAACTCTAAAGCGCCTCTTTGCAACCGGGCCGGATGCTTTCGAAGAAATCTACTCGCGCCTCAAACAATTCACAGAGTCGCTCGCCACCACCGAGGTTCCCAACACCAAGCCCACGGTACCCTCGTCCTCGCGCGGCCCGGAAGGCCTGCCTCAAGCCGTCCTTGATACGGTTACGTCTCTCGCATTCGCCATCGACGCAAAGGATCACTACACCCAGGGACATTCGCAGAAGGTTTCGGCCTATGCCGCTCTCATTGCCGAATCTCTCAATATGAGCGACGCGGAGATTGAGGAGATTCGCCTTGGAGGCGTGCTCCACGACATCGGAAAGGTCGCCATCCCCGAAGGTATTTTAAACAAGAGCGGCCCGCTCAATCCGGACGAATGGGAAACCATGAAGTCCCACGTAAGATTCGGCGCCAAGATTCTGGATCCTCTTGCTCCGCTGGCCCGCATTCGCGAGATGGTTCTGCATCACCACGAATTCTTTGATGGCTCCGGGTATCCCGACGCTCTCTCTGGCGAAGCCATCCCTCTCGGCGCCCGCATCATCGCGGTGGCCGATGCCTACGACACGATCACCAGCGATCGCACATACAAAAAAGGCCGGAGCTCTCTCGAAGCCCTCGCCGAGCTCGAGCGCTGCGCCAACGCGCAGTTTGACGGCGCTATCGTGCAAGTCTTTGTCCGCACCATGCGCCAGCTCCCGAATCCCATCATCGAAGTCGCCAGCACCGCGCCCCGCAACTCATAGCTCTGCCACTCACCTCAACCGAAGCTGCTATCGTTTCTTGCTCTCTCTCCGTCCAAGCACTCATGAACCGCGGCAAACTCACCTTGCTTCTGTTTCTCTTCGCATCCATAACGGCCGCGCCGATTCTCGCGACTACCTATTCCGGGGCGGCGTTCAAAAAGCTACTGTCTCTCGCGGGCGAGTGGGAAGGAAAAGATGAGCACGGCATGGCTGTAAAAACGATCTTCAAACCAATGGCCTCGAACACCGCTGTCATGGAGACCCTTGCCATGTCCGGTATGGACGAGATGGTCTCTCTCTACAGCGTCGACCAGGATTCCATTGCTCTCGTCCACTATTGCCCCACGAACAATCAACCCCGCATGCGAGCAACTCCTGACTCTGAAGACGTCAAAGACCTCGTCTTTGAATTTCAAGGCGCGGGAAATCTCAAGTCACCCTCCGCGGGACATCAACACCGCCTCGTCATCCGCTTCGACGACGCCAACCACATAACGGAAACCTGGACCTGGCATCAAGACGACAAAGACACCCTCCTGGTCTTTCACCTGACACGCAAGTAAGCGGGATTCGGGGACGCGAATTGACTTGGTGCGGCCTCGGAGTCTGACCGTCTGCCCTACCGGAATGTGGATTGTGCTATTTCGGGGAAAAGCGATTCACTCTAGTTTGGCCCTAGAACTGCCAACAAAAACGGTGTGAATCTGCGACCATGAGCGCTACCGATCTTCAGCCTGGCAACAAGATGTCGCATTTACGCCGAAGTCAGCGTGTTTGCCTGAGGCTTCCTATTGTAGTGTCAGAGAGGGACCCGGAACAAACGTGGCCTCGGAAGAGACTCATACCCTCATCGTGAATGCGCACGGAGCGCTTATACAGTTGGCCCTGACGGTCGAAATCGGCCAGCTTCTCGGAATCAAGAACAAGCAAACCATGGAAGAACTGGTCTGCCGCGTGGTAAATCTCGGCCTCGATCAGCCGGGTAAGCGAGAAGTGGGCGTCGAGTTTGAACTTCCTTCTCCGCGATTTTGGCGAATCGCTTTTCCGCCGTCCGATTGGACCCCTCGCAGCCCCGATGCAAAAGCGCCGACGCCGCGTTCTCACGAAGGAAAAGCGCCTCTGAAGAAAGCCGGTGGCTTGCCGGCCGAAGCTGACAAGAAGCTTATAAAAAGTTAGGAGGGCCGTCCAAAGCGGAAGCCCCTAAACTGTCCCATTTGTCGCTTATCGTTCCAATTTGGGACTCTTCCAGAGCTCACCTCGCCCGCGCGTTCCAGGGAAGCATTTCAAATCCAAACTCTCCTCACCGTGTGTCGAGATCCACATCCTTGATCGGCAAATCCCAATGCGCGTCGAGAATCTCAAACCGCCTCTGCTCTTCTTTCTTGTACGTTTCCTGATCCGGATAAAGCTGTTTGATGAGGGCCGCGCTGTCGAAATTGTCATTGGCGATTGTCGCGTTCTTATACACGATGGTCACCCGGAAGTCCCAGCGGCCGTCTTCCGTCGTGTGATACCGCGGAGCCACCATGCTCACTTTCAACATGCGTCCCAGCTCCACTTCCTTCTTCAACACCGGATAATGATTCTTCTTGAATAGTGCGAGGAACTCGTCGGCGTGTCCCCACTTCGCTTTGTAGTAGTACTCAATCACAAAGGGCTGGCCGTTCCCTTCGCTCCCCGCCGCGCTCTGTGCGGCCCGCGCCCGGTCGTGTCCCGGCCAGAGCACTGCCATCAGCGCGAACAGCGCGAGTCCTGACCACCTCATCACCTGCTCTTTTCTCATCAGCATAAGTCTCCTCCGTCTGGTCTCCCTGCTAGGCCACCTATCCTAACCTCATTTGCACGACCGCGAACTCTCCTAGGCCTCTCCGGGGGCATACAAAGCCAAATCGAAACGGCTCCTGCTATCCTTATAACTCTTGAATGACTTGAAATCTCAAGGAGGCAAAATGCAAACGGCATCCGTAAAGTGGATTGGCGAAGAGAAATTTGTGGCCACCAGTCCTTCCGGCCACGCCATTGCCATCGATTCCGACCGCACTTCCAACAAAGCTCCCGGCCCGATGGAGCTCACCCTCATGGCGCTCGGCGCATGCACGGCCACTGATGTGGTCAGCATTCTAAAGAAAAAACGGCAGAAACTCGAGGCTTTCGAAGTCATCTGCTCCGGCGAGCGCGCCTCCGAGCCGCCCACGGTATGGAAAAAACTCGAAATTCTTTATCGTCTGCGTGGTTCGCTCGACGAAGCCGCCGTGAAACACGCCATCGAGCTCAGCGAACAAAAATATTGCTCCGTTTCGGCCATGCTCCAAAAAACCGCTACGCTCACCTGGCGCCACGAAATTCTCCCGCTCACGGAATGATTTCTCGCGGGCACTCTGCTTCCCAGCGCACCGATCCGCCGCTATGACATCGCGTATCCTTGTTTCCTACTCTCTTGCCTTGTCACCCCGCATCCGCATCGCATAGAATTTCGGATTCGATTGGTTTGCGCTAACTCTCAAGGAGAGACATGTCCCACCGCATCGCGGCAAAAATCACGGGCGTCGCAGGCTATGTTCCCCCAAAAGTGCTCACAAACGCCGACCTCGAGAAAATGGTGGCGACCAATGACGAATGGATTCGCACGCGCACGGGCATCCGCGAGCGTCATGCCGTCGAACACGGCACGGCCAGCTCGCATCTCGCCACGGAAGCCGCAAAAGCTCTTCTGGCGCAGACCAAGACCGACCCAGCCGACATCGACATGATCGTCGTGGCCAGCGTCACGCCTGACATGATGTTTCCGGCGACCGCTTGCCTGGTGCAGGACCGCATCGGTGCGAAGAAAGCCTGGGGCTTCGATCTTTCCGCGGCGTGTTCAGGCTTTGCTTATGCGCTCACGGTGGGCGCGCAGTTTGTCGGCTCGGGCGCTCACAAAAAAGTTTTGGTAATAGGCAGCGATACCATGACCTCCATACTCGATTACACCGATCGAGCCACCTGCGTGCTTTTCGGCGATGGCGCCGGCGCCGTGCTGGTCGAGCCCGCTGAGTCTGGCGAGGGCATTCTGGATTTCACTCACGATGTGGATGGATCGGGCGGGCAGTATCTGTACATGCCGGGCGGCGGCTCTCTTAATCCCGCGACTGCCGAGACCGTCGAGAAGCGAATGCATTACGTCCATCAAGAGGGTTCGCAGGTGTTTAAGTATGCTGTTCGACGCATGGCGGAAGTTGCCGTCAACCTGCTCGAGCGTAACGGCTTTACGAGCAAGGATCTCGCGCTCGTCGTCCCGCACCAGGCCAACCTGCGCATTATTCGCGCCATGCAGGAACGTCTGGGCGTTGACGATTCCAAAGTCATGGTCAACATCGATAAATTTGGAAACACTACGGCCGGCACGATTCCTCTTGGTCTCCGCGACGCCGTCGCGCAAGGGCGCTTGAAGAAGGGCGATCTCGTCTTGCTGGTGGCCGTTGGCGCAGGCTACACCACTGGCGGGGTTCTGCTTCGCTGGGCTTATTAGCAAGTCCCACCTATCGCGGGAAGGGAAGCTCTATGAGCCCAAAGAAAAAATGCAGTATTCCTGCCGATAAACAAGCACTTTACGACAAGTTGCTCGCCACCAACCCAAAAATCGAGCGAAAGGGCGCCGCTAACCCCTACACCTCGTTAAACGGCCACATGTTCACCTATTTGAACCCCTCCGGGACTCTGGCCCTGAGGCTTCCGGAAAAAGTAAGGGAAGAGTTTCTGAAGAAGTATAAGACAACCTTGTTTGAAGCCTACGGCACCGTCATGAAGGAATATGTAGCTGTTCCTGATCCGTTGTTGAAGGACACGAAAACGCTGCGGAAGTATCTCGAACTAAGTTATGCCTACATCAAAACGCTGAAACCCAAACTCACCAAGAAGAAGTCCTAACCGTCATATCATTTCACTGATCTGGATACTCCCTTGGTGGATTCGCAATCGAAAGAACAAGCAGCTTGCCTTACCGCGGGCTGCCGGCCCTGCGGATGTAGATTTGCCCTTGAAAATTCGTGAATTGGTATTCCGGGCCGCCGCCGTTGATTGTTCCGTGTACCGTCTTGTCGATCTTCACGCGGTAC
>DATEWL010000208.1:0-14252 GCA_035258025.1 Candidatus Acidiferrum sp.
GGATGACGAAGTGCGCCTCATCGTCGCCGCTCTCAAAATCACAAACGATCTCGAGCGCATTGGCGACTTAGCCGTGAATCTCGCCGAGTGCGTCATCACCCTCCGTGAAATGCCGGCCGCGCAGATGCCGGAAGAATTGGCTCCCATGACGTCGGCTGTCCGCGCCATGGTCAGCAAAAGCCTCGGCGCGCTGATCTTTCGCAACGTCGAAATGGCCGGACAGGTTCTTCAGAGCGACGACGTCGTCGATCAGTATCGCGACCGCATCTTCGACCAGCTCATGCAAAGCATGACGCAGCAAGCCGCACTGGTTAGCCCGGGAATGCAGTTCATTCTCGCCACCAGACATCTCGAGCGCATCGCCGACCATGCCACCAACATCGCCGAGGACATCATCTTCTGGGTCCGCGGCTTGGATGTCCGCCATGGCCGCGGACTTTCCCTAACCGCGGAGGGTCGGGATCAATCTCCATCTGCCGGCGAAGAGGTCATGGAGAATTCACAGGCCCTTCATTCAGGCGTGACCCCCGGCTGCGATACTCAGCAGGTTTAATCTTCGTACCACGTCCTACCACGGGGATCGGCGCACCCCTGGCTCCGATCCCCTTCTCCTCCCACTGGGGGAAGATTGCAACACAGTTCATGCATCCTCTTGACCCCCTTCAGTAGTCCAACTATCGTAGTTAGAGTGCCAAAGATTCTCAGTCCGCACGCATTGCCCGAACGTGGCGCGAGACGCCATGCTTGGGTGTGCTTGTTGCTTGCCCTGCTGTTTCTGTATAACCCCTACCTCAGCGCGCCGGGTTCAGCAGGCGGACTAAAAGTGCAGCATCCGGCAAGCCACCGCGCCACGGTCGGATCGTCCGATTTGGAGAAATATTCTTCTCCCACCAGCCCAGATGCGCATTTATTTGTTGCCGTTTTTTTCGCGAAGGTCATTTCTTTTCAAACGTCCAACGCTTCGCAATCGTTTCTCCCTCTGGGTTCGGAACTCCTTCCTTCGCACCAGTTCTTGTGCGCAAGCTTGTGGTTTCGGCCTCCTCCCGCTCTTTAAATCCTCTCCGCTTGCTTGAAGTTTCGACTTTTTGCAACCGGATGCACCCTTTCGCAGTCCATCCAGTAGGCCAAGTCCAGGGTTATGCGGGATTACGGCGCTATCGCGGTCGTGATACGCCGGCTCCTTCGCTCTTCAGGAACTGACTATGACCATGAAAAAATGGATTATTGCCGGAGCCGTTCTTGCCGCCGTTTCCTTACTAGCGTGGTTTTGGGTGAGCCGTGGTCCCTCCGAAGCCGAGACGCCAAGCAATGCCGCAAGTGATTCAAGCGGCGTTTCTGCAGCCGTCGCCCGCGTGAAGCGCGGCAACATTGGAGACACGCTGACCATTGCAGGCGCGTTCAAACCGTTCCAGGAAGTGGACGTACATGCCAAAGTTTCCGGATATGTCCAAACCATGGCTGTGGACGTTGGCGATCATGTGAAAGAGGGGCAAACGCTGGCGGTGCTGGAGGTCCCAGAACTTGCCGCCGAACTGAGCGGCGCTGAAGCCTCCGTTCGCCGTTGGCAAGAGGAAATTCGTCGCGCGCAGAGCGACGTCGAGCGCGCGCAATCGGCTTACACAGCAGCGCACTCTGCTTATACCCGGCTAAAACAGGCCTCCGAAACTCGCCCTGGCCTCGTCGCCCAGCAGGAGCTCGACGACTCCCAAGCCAAGGATCTGGAAGCCCAAGCCCAAGTGGATAGCGCGAAGGCCGCGTTTTCTTCCGCGCAACAACAGCTTGAAGTCGCGGAAGCAAACCGCAAACAATACAGCGCCTTATCGAACTACACGCGCATCATCGCTCCGTTTGCCGGAGTCATCACCACACGTTACGCCGACACCGGCGCGCTCGTTGCCGCGGGCACTTCCTCAAGCACGCAAGCTATGCCGGTGGTTCGCCTCGCGCAATATTCCGTTCTGCGGCTCGTACTGCCAATCCCCGAATCGGTTGCCGCTCAGATTCACGTAGGCCAAACGATGAAGGTCCACGTGCAAGCGCTGAACCAGGATTTCGAGGGGAAGGTATCCAGGTTTGCCGACGCCCTCAACGAGCAAACGCGCACGATGGAAACCGAACTCGATTTTGAAAACCGCAGCAACCGCTTGATTCCCGGAATGTACGCGCAGGCAAACTTCTCCATCGATCAGCATCAGGCCGTTCTTACAGTTCCGTTGGAAGCTGTGGTGCGCGCTGGGGACGGCGGTACCGTGCTCGTCGTCAACCACCAGAACGTAATTGAAGAACGCCGGATCCAGTTGGCCCAAGACGGTAGTTCACGTGCCGTTGTGCTCGGGGGCCTCGTCGAAGGGGAACTAGTGATTATCGGCGACCGCAGCGCGTTTCACGCGGGCCAGAAAGTCATCCCCAAGGAAATGGACGAAGGGGCGCCTGCCGCGGAGGGGAACCGCTGATGCCAAAATTTGCGCTCGCCTATCCCTATTTCATCCTCATGCTCTGTCTCGTAGTCGCGGTTGTGGGGATCACAACCGTCGCCCGCATGCCAGTGGACCTGTTTCCAGAAATCAAGATTCCAGTCGTTGTGGTTGTAACGTTTTACTCCGGCATGCCACCGCAGCAGATCGAAGCGGATATCACCAATACATTCGAACGGTTCTTCACCCTGGCAAGCAATATCGACCATATAGAATCGCGCTCACTCACAGGCGTAAGTCTCATTAAGATCTATTTCAAGCCGGGTACAGACGCAAACGCCGCGCTCAGCAACATTTCCAATCTTGCGCTGGCGGATCTGCGTCGGCTGCCTTCCGGAACTCTCCCACCAGTCGTGCTGAAATTCGATGCGTCGAGTTTGCCGGTCTGTCTGGTCACGCTGAAAGGCGAGGGTTTGAACGAGACCCGGCTCAAGGACCTAGCGCAGTTTCAAGTACGAAACCAGATCGCAAACGTTCAGGGTGCCTCTGTTCCTCAGCCATTCGGCGGAACCTACCGTCAGATTCAGGTATTTGTAGATCCGGTGAAGCTCGAGGCCCACCAACTAAGCCTGATGGATGTCGTTCACGCGGTTAATGATTCGAACCTGATTCTCCCCGCGGGCGATGTTCGCATTGGAAACCGCGACTACAACATTTATGCCAACAGTCAGCTCCCGACCACGGAGGAAATCAATCGCATTCCTCTGAAAACCATCGGTCTGGGTTCCGTGCTCGTAGCGGATGTTGGCAAGGCTGAGGACGCTGGCGCCATCCAAACCAATATTGTGCGCATCGACGGCCAGCATTCGGTTTACATCCCCGTCTTGAAACAGGGCGGAGACAGCAACACGATTTCCATCGTGAATGGCGTCAAGGAAGCCACAAAAAAACTGGTGGACATTCCCGCCGTCCTGAAAACCGCTGTCGTTTTCGATCAGTCCGTCTTCGTGAAAATCGCTATTAGAAATCTGATGAAGGAAGGCGGCATCGGCTTGCTCTTGACGGCAGTGATGATCCTGCTCTTTCTGGGCAGCCCGCGCGCGACTTTCGCCGTGCTCCTTTCCATCCCGCTCTCCGCGCTGATGTGTTTTCTGGTGATGAATGGGCTGGGCGGCTCGATCAACACCATGCTTCTCGGCGGGCTGGCCTTGGCGTTTTCCCGGCTGATTGACGATTCCGTCGTGGTGCTGGAAAACATTTTTCGGTTTATGGAAAACGGAGAGGCGCCCCGCGAAGCTGCCGAGAAAGGCGGCATGGAAGTAGCGCTCGCGGTTCTTGCCGCCACGTCCACCACCTCGATCGTGTTTTTTCCCGTGACGCTATTTTATGGGGTGAGCCGGTATCTGTTTACCGACCTTGCC
Source organism: Candidatus Acidiferrum sp. (assembly GCA_035258025.1). GTDB lineage: Bacteria > Acidobacteriota > Terriglobia > Acidiferrales > UBA7541 > Acidiferrum. The sequence continues at coordinate 3,836 of DATEWL010000208.1, forward strand.
CTCGGCGTCGTCATCTCCATCTTCGCTTCCTACATTTTTGCAATGACTGTGGTGCCTCTCTACTGCGCCTATTTCATTCGAATCGACCACAATCAGATCCACGGTGAGCTCATCAAGAAGACGCTTTTCGCGCGCATCACCCAGAGATTCAACTCGCTCTTTCTGAAACTGCTCATTTACTACGACATTGCGATGTTGAAAGCACTCGATCGGCCCAAGCGCACCGTCGGATTCATTACCGCAGGCATTCTCGTTGTTTTCATAGTTTTCTTTCCCTTTCTCGGCAAATCGTATTTCCCGCGCACCGACCCCGGCCAATTCGTCATCAACGTCAAAGCCCCAAGCGGCACTCGCCTCGAACTCACCGACCAATACATCGCCCAAGTCGAACGCGACGTTCGCGACGTAATTCCAGCCAGGGATTTGGACATGATTGTCTCAAACATTGGAATCACTACCGACCTTTCCGCTGCCTACACCAGCAATTCCGGTATGCACACGGCTTTTGTGCTGGTGAATTTGAAAGAAGGGCACAAGGAAGGCAGCTACGAGCTCATGGAGCGTTTGCGCAGAAAACTTGGCACCGATATGCCGCAGCTCAGCACCTACTTCCAGGCCGGCGGGCTTGTGGACTCGGTGGTCAACCAAGGATTGCCCGCACCGCTGGATATACAAGTCAGCGACAACGAAATGACGGAGGGCTACGGGATCGCGAGGGATATCGCCAACCAGCTTAAGCGTTCAAAACACGTGAGCGACATCCTGATCCCCCAGGACATCGACTATCCCGGCTTGCAACTGGACATCGACCGAGAGCAGGCCAGTCAGCTGGGTCTCACGCCAAAGCTGGTCGTTGATAACGTCATTACCGCGCTGACTTCGAACGGAGTGATCGCTCCGAGCTATTGGATCGATCCCAAAACCGGCAACAACTACATGCTCACGGTTCAGTATTCGAACAAACAGATTGGTTCCATGACCATGTCTGATTTCAAAAACATCCCGCTGCGTGCTGAGAATTCGCCGGCTTACACTCCGCTGCAATCCGTCGCAAAAATCGAACCCATCGAGACACCCACGGAAGTCGACCACTATCAAATCCGGCGTGTGGTGGACGTCTATGTGATGCCAAAGACGGAAGACCTTTCAGCCGTAAGCAAAGAAGTAGACCGCTTGATAGCCAGCCTGCACCCGCCGCAGAATGTTCGCATTCGTGTGCAGGGCGCGGTCATTGGCATGCGGGAATCGTTCTCGCGATTTGGCGTCGGCCTGATTCTTTCGATCGCCCTCGTCTATCTCATTCTTATGGCGCAGTTCAGGTCGTTTCTGGACCCGCTCATCATCCTCACCGCCATTCCTCCAGGTCTCTCCGGTGTCATCCTGTTCCTCCTAGTAACGAAGACCTCCCTGAACATCATGTCGTTAATGGGCGTCATCATGATGACCGGCATCGTGGTCTCCAACAGCATTTTGATTGTGGAATTTTCTGGCATCTTGCACGAACGCGGTATGCAATTGCGCGAAGCTGTCGTCGAAGCCTGCAAAGTCCGCCTGCGTCCCATTCTCATGACTTCCCTCGCCACTCTACTGGGGCTGATTCCCATGGCTCTGGGCATCGAGGCCGGCAGCGAACAGTATGCGCCGCTTGCGCGCTCCATCATTGGTGGCCTGGGTATCTCCGTGGTCGTGATCGTCTTCTTGGTTCCTGCGGTCTACCTGATCGTCCATGGCGGCAAGGAAACGAGAGTTGAGGAGGCACAGTCATGAGCCGTCTGGTTTTTTCTCTTTTGGCGTCCTTCGCCCTTTTCTCGCCTTGCGTTCTTGCGCAAGCCTCCGTTCCGGAGGCATTCCCATCGGGAGGCGCGTCAGCCGCGGGAGTTGACGCGCCGCTGACCCTTCAACAGGCCGAAGCCATAGCTGTCAAGAACAACCCGCAAATCACCATCGGCAGGCTGCGCGCACTCGCTGCTCAACAGTACGTCCGCGAAGCGCGTTCTGCGCTATTGCCGAATGCGTATTTGAGTCTCACGGCGGTAGATGCCAACGCCGGAAGCCGGATTGCCGCTGGTTTTCTCAACAGTCCAAGTCTTTACTCGCGAGCGGCTGGCGGTGCAAGCGTCAGCCAACTCGTCACCGATTTTGGCCGCACGACTAATTTGCTCTCCAGTTCGGAATATAGCGCCAAGGCCGAAGATCAAAACGCCGCGGCCACGCGTGCGGATATTCTCCTTGTCGTCGATCAGGCCTTTTACAACTCTCTGGAAACCAAGGCTCTCGTGACAGTGGCGGAAGAAACCGTGCATGCCCGGCAGACGCTCGTCGACAAAATCCAGGCGTTGACGAATGCCAAACTCAAATCAGAAATCGACCTCAGCTTTTCCAATGTCGATCTGGCGCGTGGCAAGCTCCTCCTGCTCGAGGCGCAAAACAATTACCAGACTTCTCTCGCAGCCCTCTCCGCAATCCTCGGCTATCCCGACGAGCAGAATTTCCAGCTTGTTGAAGAAACGACTGCAATCCCCCAGCCAGCCGCCGACGTCGCTCCCCTGATTCAACAAGCCCTTCAACAGCGTCCCGAAATCAGAGCTCTGCAATTCCAAGTCGAGTCCGCGCAAAAATTTGGCAGCGCGGAGCACGATCTCGTGCGGCCGACCGTCAACGCCCTCGGCGTCGTTGGGCAAGCCCCCGTCCGCGACAACCATATCGAAAGTTGGTACGGCGCCGTCGGCGTGAATATCAACATTCCCGTCTTCAACGGTTTTCTCTACAACGCGCGCGCCAAGGCCGCCGACCTCCAAACGGAAGCCGATCGCCAAAAGCTGCTGGACACTCGCAACAACATCGCCCGCGACGTTCGCAACGCCTGGCAAGATTCTCTCCGCGCTTTCGAGCGTCTCTCTGTCACGCAGCAGCTCCGCGAGCAGGCTAACCTCTCTCTGGACCTCGCTCAGGCCCGCTATAACCTCGGTCTCGGCTCGATCGTTGAATTCACCCAGGCCGAACTACAAAAAACGGAAGCCGACATCCAGGACACCGACGCCAAATTCCAATATCGCTTGACCCAAATTGTCCTCGCCTTTACCATATCCGCACCGAAGTAGATCCTTCCTCGTGTTCGAGGGCGGAAGGCCGTTAACCGAAGGCGTGAATGAGCCGAGTCTTCAACCCACTCCTAAATGAATGCAGCTCCGCCGGGAGTATTACAGTTCGGCGGCTTGCCCTCATTTTTTGTGGTTGTTGACCTCCGGCCTGTTCTCTAACCTTCGCTATCTCAACGGGTTACGTCCACCATTCCCAGATTGTTACAGGATATTCATATTCGGTTGACGTAACTGTAAGACGCGGCCTTTACCTTCTGCCCGGGGTGGTTTGCATCCTCATCGGTACGCGGTCGAATTTCGCTTCAAAGAGAGAGGAAATGAAAAAACTAGCAGCACTCACACTATCGCTGTTCCTCACCATGGGAACTGCTTTCGCTGATACACCGAAGGACACGCCAAAGGACGCCGACGCGCAGCCCGCCAAGCCTGCTGCGCCGGCTAAGCCCAAGGCTGCCACGAAGGCGGACAAGTCGGACTCTGCGATCGCTGCCGAGATTGAAGAGCTCCGCCAGGTCCTGCAGGCCCAGCAAGAGCAGCTCACCTTGCTGAAGGAAGAACTCGCCAAGCGCGATCGTCAGATTGACGAAGCGCGTGACGCGGCCGCTGCCGCCAATTCGCGCGCAGCAGAAGCCACCACCAAGGCTACCGAGGCGGTCAACACCACTGCCGCGGTGAAGAGCACCGCTGACACGCTCAACACCACGGTTGCGAGTTTGAAGGCCAGCAACGAGGTCCTCAAAACCACCGTGGCCACGGCGCAGGCCGAAGAGAAGAAGGCGTCTGACGAAGGGCCACCCGCAATTCGTTACAAGGGCGTCACCATCACACCGGGCGGCTTCTTCGCGGCAGAAACTGTCTTCCGCAATCGGGCCACTTCAGCCGACATCAACACGCCCTTCACCGGCATTCCGTTCGAAGCTGCCGATCTCGCGCACGTAAACGAGAATAACTTCACTGCCCGCCAGAGCCGCGTGAGCATGCTCGTGCAGGGCAAGGTGGGCTCTGCGGCTCTCACTGGTTACCTAGAAGCCGATTTCCTCGGTGCCGGCACCACTTCCAACAATCGCCAGAGCAATAGCTACGTATTCCGCCAACGCCAGTTGTTCGCGCAAGCCGCTTTCGACAACGGCTGGAGCATCACCGGCGGTCAGCAATGGACTTTGGCGACGGAAGACAAGAAAGACATTTTAAATCGTCAGGAAGACCTTCCGCTGGTCATCGACCCACAATATAACGTCGGCTTCACTTGGGCCCGTCAGTACGGCCTGCGAGTCGTAAAGGACTTCAACGGTAAATTTGACGTGGCCATTTCTGTGGAGGGTCCGCAGGCCACCATCGGTGGCCGCGGCTTCGCCGCCGTTACTACGATCAACTCTGCCGCTGCGCCCGCTACCATCATCACCTCCGGTGCTACGACCGCCACTACCGGAAACTTCTTCCTCAACGCTCCTGGTGCTAGCCCCGGTCTCTATAACGCATTCGATGCCACCGGCTACACCGTCAACAAGGCTCCTGACATAATCGTCAAAGCTACCGCCGACCCTGGCTTCGGTCACTACGAAGTGTTCGGCATTGCCAGCTTCTTCCGCGATCGCGTCTATCCTTGCGGCGTGGTTGGCACAACCCTCGCCGATACGGTTCCGGGCACAGTGACGCTCACCGGAAACTGCACATCTCCCACGCCAACAGTGGTGAGTAGCTTCGGCGCTCACAACACGAGCAGTGCCGGCGGTGGTGGTGGCGTCAGCGCTCTCTTTCCGCTGTTCAACAAGAAATTGGACGCTGGTATCAAAGGCGTCGCTGGCGACGGTATCGGCCGCTATGGTTCAGCACAACTGGCCGACGCCACGGCTCGTCCCGACGGCACTCTCGCTCTGATCCGTACCGCTCACGGCCTCGGCCGTCTCGAGTTCCACGCCACTCCTAAGCTCGACATCTATGCCTATTACGGCATGGAGTACGCTTGGCGCGCGGGTTATGCCGGCTATGACTCCGTCACCATTACCAAGACGACGGCGATTCCTGCAACCGCCACCAGCCCTGCTATACCGGCTACCACGCACACTGTAATCTCAACAACGGGTATCGGGGGATACGGCAACAAAGCCGCCAACAACAGCGGCTGCGCCACCGAGGGTGTTCCTATCAACGATTTCAACCCGTCATCGGGCTCCAATTGCGCCGGCGACATCCGCATCATTCAGGAAGGCACTCTCGGCTTCTGGTACAGGTTCTACCAAGGTACAAAAGGCCGCGTCCAGTTTGGTGTGCAATACTCCTACATAACCAAGAATGCCTGGTCCGGCACCGGCGGTGTACCAGCGGGCGGCGCTGCCATCGCGCCCAAGGGCCTGGACAACATGGTGTTCACCTCCTTCCGCTATTACCTCCCCTAACCCGAGAGACTTAGCGCTCCGTCCTGCCTTTGGACGGAAAAAGGGGCAGCTCCTCACCGAGCTGCCCTTTTTTTTGACCGAAACAACCTACTTGCCGCTCCCTATATATACAAACCCTTGAATCCAAGCCTCTTGTTCTGGCAGCGTTCTCCGTCCCCATAAATCAAAAAACTCTGAAGATTTTGTAACAATGCTGTAACACAGAAGAAGGACACTCATACATCCTAGGTCAATTCAAATCTTTCGCGTGGAGATGACGGATGAAGCGATTCGCAGGTATTCTTCTGGCTGGCGCCGTATTCGCCGGCGTAGTTCTGGCGGCCAACGCACTTACCATCACGGGAGCGGGCGCCTCGTTTCCCTACCCCATGTATTCCAAGTGGTTCGACGAGTACCACAAAAAAGACACCAACATCGAGATCAATTACCAGTCCATCGGCTCCGGCGGCGGAATTAAACAAGTCACCGAGGGCACCGTTGATTTCGGGGCGTCCGACGGCCCCATGAATGACGATCAGCTAAAGGCTTTCCAGGAGAAACACGGCTTCGCCATTCTGCATTTCCCTACGGTTCTCGGCGCCGTCGTCCCGACCTACAACATTCCTGGCGTCACAACGGATTTGAATTTCACTCCCGAGGCGCTGTCGGGAATCTTTCTCGGAAAAATTACCAAATGGAATGATCCGGCAATCGCCGGCGCGAACAAGGGCGTAAATCTTCCGGGCAACGACATCGTCGTGGTTCACCGCTCGGATGGCAGCGGCACAAGCTACATTTGGACCGATTACCTCTCCAAGATCAGCGACGAGTGGAAGAGCAAAGTCAACAAAGGCGCTTCCGTAAATTGGCCTGTTGGTCTCGGCGGGAAAGGCAATGAAGGCGTGGCTGGGTTGGTCAAGCAGACAGCTAACGCCGTTGGCTACGTCGAGCTGATTTATGCCATCCAGAATAAGATGCCCTACGGAACCGTGAAGAACTCTTCCGGCGTTTTCATCAAGGCCGACCTCGCGGGCGTGACGGCCGCAGCCGCCGGCGCGGCCAAGAACATGCCGGACGACTTCCGCGTTTCCATTACGGACGCCCCAGGCAAAGCGGCTTATCCCATCTCCAGTTTTACCTGGCTGCTCATTCCAGCTAAATTTTCGGATGGCGCCAAGCGCGATGCCCTCAAAGGATTCGTAAAGTGGATGCTGGCCGACGGGCAAAACTATGCCGAGTCTCTTTCCTACGCAAAGCTGCCCAAGGAAGTGGTGGCCAAAGAGGTAAAGGCGCTCGACGGCATCCAGTAACGTTCGCTTAGACGAAATGTCAACCGCCAGCACAACCCTTCCAAGCGCGGGCCCGGTCGTGGGCTCGCGCTCCTTTTTGCGCCGCCTCCGCGAAGGTGATGAAATCGTACGGCTCATTACTTTCTTGTTTGCTGCTTCGGTTGTCCTCATCACCCTGCTGTTAGTCTTCGAACTCTGGCAAGGCTCAGTTCTTGCGCGGCACAAATTTGGCTTGGCTTTTTTTGTGACCAAGGTCTGGGATCCCAACTTCGATCAGTTCGGCGCACTTCCTTTCATTTTTGGGACCGTTGTGACTTCGGCGGTTTCCCTACTTATCGCCGTGCCTTTGGGCATCGGAGCAGCTATTTTTCTTGCCGAGCTCGCTCCGGCGAGAGTTTCCGACACCCTGGAATTCTTCATCGACTTGCTCGCGGCTGTTCCCAGCGTCATCTATGGGCTTCTGGGCTTCTTATTCGTCGTCCCTTTGATGCGTGATTTCATTCAGCCAAGGCTTAAGGATTCCCTGGGATTTCTTCCGTTCTTCAAAGGACCGGCTTACGGCATCGGATTCCTGACTGCCGGCATCGTCTTGGCCATCATGGTCATTCCCTACATCATTTCCGTTTCGCGCGAAGTGCTTCTCTCCGTGCCCCGCGACCAGCGTGAAGCCGCCTTGGCTCTTGGTTCCACGCGCTGGGAATCTACCTGGAAAGTCGTCGTCCCCTTTGCCCGCACCGGAATCATGGGCTCGATTTTTCTCGCGCTGGCCCGGGCGCTGGGCGAAACCATGGCCGTCACCATGGTCATCGGCAACACGCCGTCGATCAGCGCTTCGCTTTTCTCTCCCGGTTACTCGATTGCCGCGGTCATCGCCAACGAATTCACGGAGGCTACCGGCGATCTGTATCCCCAAGCCCTCATTGAACTGGGCTTGGTGCTCTTTTTGCTCACCTTCATCCTCAACGGCCTCGCCCGCATTTTGATTCTCGCAACGTCTCAACGCGGCAGCGGAATGGGGAACGCATGAACCCCCGTCTGCGCTGGCGCAAATTCGTGAGCAATTTCATGCTTACCATGACAGGCCTTTGTGCTGTCGTCGCCGTCTCCGTACTCTTTTTCATTTTGGGTTATCTGGTCTACTACGGCGGAACTTCCATCAACTGGAATTTCTTTACGAAATTGCCCGCTCCTGTCGGCGAAACGGGCGGCGGCATGGCCAACGCCATAGTCGGCAGCGCCAAGCTGCTTGCTCTGGCCACTCTTTTCGGTGTTCCCATCGGATTCTTGGGAGCCATCTACCTCGCCGAATTCAGCGGCAGTAAGGTCGCCTTCGTCGTGCGCTACGCCGCGGATTTGCTCAATGGAGCGCCTTCGATCGTCATCGGCATGTTTGCTTTTACCATCGCCGTTCATCCGTTCAAGCATTTCTCCACTCTCGCCGGTGGATTCGCGCTCGGCATCATGATGATTCCCATTACTTTGCGCAGCACGGAGCAATTTCTTCTGGCTGTGCCTCGCAACCTGCGCGAAGGCGCCATGGCCCTGGGCGCCAGCAAGTGGAAGACGATTGCGACTGTCATCGTGCCCGCCGCCTATCGCGGCATTCTCACGGCGATCCTTCTGGCGTTCGCGCGCGTTGCCGGGGAAACGGCACCACTCCTTTTTACTGCCTTGGGCAACCGCTATTGGAGCCGTGGCTTCAACGAGCCCACAGCCTCGCTCCCGGTCATGATCTACAACTATGGCCTCTCGCCATACGAGGACTGGCATCGGCAAGCGTGGGCCGCGGGGCTTGTCCTGCTCGCTTTGATTCTGGTCATTAATATTGTCGCTAGGGCGATTCTGTCCCGTGGCGTTTCGGTTCCGAGGGCTTAATTCATGCACGCTTCTGTGAGGCCGGCAGTGTCCGTAAACATAACTCCACCCGTAATAACCGGCTCGATCCGTGAAACTGCGGCGCCCGCCGAGATGCGCATGACCATCTCCAAGGTCAATTTCTGGTACGGTGCCAAGCAGACTCTTTTCGATGTGAATCTGGGCATCGCTACCAGCAAAGTCACCGCGCTCATCGGTCCATCCGGCTGCGGTAAATCCACGCTCTTGCGCACGCTCGATCGCATGCATGAAACTGTGCGCAATGCCCGCCTCGAAGGCGAAATCCTCCTCGACGGCAAAAACATTCTCGATCAGGACGTGACTCTCCTTCGCCGCCGCGTCGGCATGGTTTTTCAGCGCCCCAACCCCTTCCCGAAATCCATCTTTGAAAACGTAGCCTACGGCCTGCGCATCAACGGCACAAAGCTTCCGATGGCCGACGCCGTCGAGAAAAGCCTCCGCCACGCTGCTCTCTGGGATGAGGTAAAGGACCATCTGCACAAGTCCGCTTACGAACTTTCCGGTGGCCAGCAGCAGCGCCTCTGTATCGCTCGAGCGCTCGCCGTTGAGCCCGAAGTTCTTCTCCTCGACGAGCCTTGCTCGGCCCTTGACCCCATCAGCACCGCGAAAATCGAAGAGCTGCTCGTCCAATTGAAGGATCTCTGCACTATCGTGACCGTCACTCACAACATGCAGCAGGCCGCGCGCATCAGCGATTTTACGGCCTTCCTGCTGAACGGCCAGGTCATTGAGTTCAGCCCCACGCCGCACCTCTTCACCAAACCGACCGACCCGCGCACGGAGGCCTACATCACCGGCCGCTTTGGATGAACCCGTGGCAGGCGTCGTCTCGGTCGGTTGTCATTCCGAGCGAGGCGACCGAAGGTTCCGACCTTATCGGAAGGAATCTGCTTTTTTTCTTCCGGGGCTGTAAACTACTGAGGGAAAATTCTCATGGAACGCCATTTCGAAAAAGATTTGAACGAATTGAAAGAGCGCCTCTTGTGGATGGGCAGTCTCGCCGAGCGCGCCGTCCATCAGTCTGTGCACGCCGTGCTCGAAGCGGATGAGCAGCTTGCCAAGCGCGTTCTCGATGAGGAAGACGCCATCAACGAATTACAGCTTGAACTCGACGACCGCGTCGTGCAGCTCCTCGCGCTCCATCAATTGATGGCTGTCGACCTCCGCTTCGTTCTCGCCGTCTCCCGCATCAACAACGACCTCGAGCGCATCGGCGACCAAGCCGTGAACATCGCGCAGTCCGCGACGCGCATCCTTCGCCACCCGCGCGTTAAGCCCTACGTCGACCTCCCGCGCATGAGTGAGCTTGCCGAAGAAATGGTCCGCAACGCGCTCAACGCCGTCGTTCGCCGCGACGTCGATTTGGCGCAAATGGTTCTCGCCACCGACGATCAGGTTGACCACTACCGCGACCAAATCTTTCGCGAACTCCTTACCTACATGATGGGTGATTCCAGCGTAGTCTTCCCCGCTTTCGAGCTAATCCTCGTCGCCAAAAATCTCGAACGCATCGGCGATCACGCCACCAACATCGCCGAAGACGTCATCTACATCGTCCAGGGCCAAGACGTCCGCCACCCCAGCGTCGACCGCCGCTAAGCTGCACGATACGCCGCGTCACTCGAATAACTAGTCAGTACCAGAACTAAAAAGTGCTGGACTTTTTGCGCGAGTTACGCTACCATTTGTTGTGGAGAAATCTGGACTGCGGCAGCCCGCGCTGCCGCTTTTTTGTTTCTGGCGCTCTCGACCTGAC
>DATEWL010000209.1:0-6252 GCA_035258025.1 Candidatus Acidiferrum sp.
GATCGTGACATGGACCTGCACGTCATACCACGGTCCAGCTCCTGCAGTGGGCGGCTGCGGCGTCGACTGTGCGATAGGGCGACGATACTGCGTGCAAGCGAGGAGAGTCACGGCATTCGGCGGGGTCAGCGCCGCCCAGTCGACCGGGCCATCGATAACCGTGAACTTCTGCTCGATTTCTATGCGCAGCCTGCCGCTGATATAGTGACGCATGTGGGCCGGAAACAAGACGCCCTCAAACGAAAAATAGTCCGTGTACTCGACAATCTCGTCCCCGATGTGTCTGCTCATGATTGTGCCCAGCTCTCCATCCACACAGACTTCGTTGGACTGGTGCGATCGCCCTACAACGGTTTCAAATTGAATGCACTTGGCGTGGCGCCCAAACAGCGTGGCCGGCGTAATCGCATTGATTACGTCGGACTGGTCGAAATGGTTGACGTCGATCGGACTCAACGACTGCACTTCCAGGGCTTCCATCGGAGGAGGTGTGTAGCCGTTTTGCACAATTTTATCGGGAAGATGAATGCTGATCGCGCTGTATTCTCCAAACTGTGTCTCGTACCGCTCGCTGTCGACCGTATAAATGACGCTGTACGTGCCTTCCTTGGTTGTTCCGTCCAGGCCGAAGGCCCGAAACGTTACTTCGAGCTTGCGGTTAGGCAGGATACGGGTCGAGCGGCTGACGGCGTTCGCGTGATTCAGAAGTCTCAGGGCTTCCACGCGGAGGGGCATGTCCTGGGGGCGCAGAGGAATGGTAGTAGACTCGCAGGCTTAGCTCCAACCGCATGCTGGTGGAACTCATCGAGAACGGCATCGAGGCCGAGAAGCCCAAACAGCAAGAGTTTTTCGAACTAGCCGAGCGTTTCCGCGATGCCTCTGACCCGGAAGAAGCCAAGCGCCTCGGCGATGAACTCGGCCGGATGGTCTTTGGCGGCTAATGCACAGGATCGAGAGCTGGGACAAGCTGCCCGCTTGGGGCTGGTTTCTCCATTCACTGCCCACCACTCACTGCCCCTCCCCACTTTTCCACACATTTCCACAGCCGTAACAAATCCATCATTCCCCGCCCAACTCCCTCAAACTCCTCGACTTCACCCACGGTCATTCGAATACCAACTCAGTAATCGATAGCTCTATTGATAATCAGTAATTTACATGCTACCATGCCTTGTGAATGTGAGGCGCTGTCCCTTCCCGACGACCCCATCGTCTCAGCGCTACCTCTGTGCCCTCCGCGTCTCCGCGCTTTCTTCTTCCGATCTTTTTCTTTCTTCGTTGAACTTTAGACTTTCGACTTTCAACTGTTCCTCTCAAGGTCCTTTCCTTGACGCTCTTACGAACCACTCGCAACCTATTGAAAATGCAATCACTTTAAGTCCTGTATTTGCCTCTCTTACAGACACCGTCAAGGATAAGTCCTTTGCCTGCCGCTCTGACAAGAAACACCGGGGGGTGGGGTACACTGCTCAATCCAAATTCTTCTCGCCCCCTCACGCTTTCCTTAACCACTCGTCATTCGCTACTATCCCCTTAGAATCACATCTTTCGCACACCCCCACCCGCTAACTCCCATCGAATCATATTCTTGCAAAAAACATAGGGGAGGGGGGCTACTTCAGAAAATCAACTCTCAGTTTCGCCAGCAGCGACCCGGCCCTTAGCCGGGCGCGATTCCATAACGACTCGAATCCCATGCCTTGGACGCAGCGTGATCGACGCCAGCGGCACGACGGGATGCCCTTCGACCAGCCGGAACCGGTACTGCTGCGCGATCGTCGCGAGAGTCAACGCCGTTTCCATCAGCGCGAAGGTGTTGCCGATGCACTGGCGCGGGCCGCCTCCAAACGGGAAGTACGCAAACTTTGGATTCCGTTTCAGCAGGTCGCCCTCCCACCGCTCGGGACGAAATTCTTCCGGCGCGTCATACCATCGGGCATCGCGATGCACCGTCCACTGCGCAAACGAGACGCCGGAGCCTTTCGGCACGGCGTAGCCTGCAATTTCGTGGTCCTCGATGGCTGTGCGCGCCGTTCCCCAAGCGGGAGGATAGAGCCGCATCGCCTCCGTAATGATGTGATTCGTGTAAACAAGTTTCGGCAAGTCTTCCAGCGTGGGTGCGCGCCCCGCGAGCACCGTTCTCAGTTCGGCGTGCAGCTTCCCTTCAACTGCGGGATTCTGCGCCAGCAGCCACCATGTCCACGAGAGCGTATTCGCCGTGGTCTCGTGGCCCGCAAGAAAAAGTGTAATGGCTTCGTCACGAAGCTGTTGATCGGTCATACGCGAGCCATCTTCATCATGCGCGGCCAGCAGCATGGAGAGGAGGTCGCCCGAATCGCGGCCGGAGGCACGTTTCTCCGCAATAATTCTGTAGAGCACTTTTTCGATTTGCCGGATTGCCCGTTCCTGCCGGAGATTCGTCGGCGTTGGCAGCCAGTGTGGAATAAAAATAGTGCGCCGGAAATTCGCGCCGAGTTCGAGCAAGAGTTCCAAAGATTTGCCGACCTCTTGCGCGTCTCGTTCGACGTCGGCGTCGAACAAGGTTTTGCCGACGATTTGCAGCGTGAGCCGCATCATCTCTTTATGGATGTCGCGCTCTTCGCCATTCTGCCAGTCATGCAACAGCCGTTTGGTGTACTCCACCATCGTCGAAGCGTAGCTCGCGATGCGCGCGCGATGAAACGCGGGCTGCGCCAGGCGCCGCTGCCGCAGCCAGAAATCACCTTCGCTCGTAAGCAAGCCGCGTCCGAAAACACGCTTGTTGGCTTGCAGCACGCGGCCCTTTACAAATTTCCGCGGATGATTCACCAACACGTCTTCGATGTGGTCCGGATGATTGAGCAACAAGATGCGGAAATTCAGAACCCGAAGGCTGACGAGATCTCCGTACTCGCGCATGAGGCCCGTGAAATATTTCAGTGGATCGCCGTTGTTCAGAGGGCCTAGCGACCAGCGCTTGAGCCCCGTGGAAGGACCGGGAGGAAACTTGAGCTTCGCCCGAGAGCTCATCATTTCATGCTAAGGGCAAGCTGCGCGCTCGTCAACGCGCTGCATGCAGTGTATTGGCACAATCTTGCGCACGCAGTGCACGTATACGATAAGCGCCGCGCAGAAAATTGATGGAAGCGTCGGCAAATCCAGTCGCCGAAAGCCGCGAAGGCGCCGATGCGGGTGCCACAGGCACAAACGTACTGCGGATATGTCCGATGCGGTTCAACCAGCTGTCTTGGATTTCAACGGCGAGAAAAACGCCGCCGGGCCGCAGAACGCGAAAGATTTCTGCAAACGCATGCTCCTGTGCTTCTCGCGATTTCAGATGGTGCAACACCAGAACTGCGATCGCAGCTGAGAATGTTTTTTCTGGAAATGGAAGCGCGGACGCATCGCCCTGCACCACCGCGCCATTTGTCGTTTGGGCTCGCCGGGCAATTCCCAGCGCAAATGCGTGACTGTATTCGAGGCTCGTCACTCGCCCAGCGCGTTTCCGCAACTCTTCTGTCGCCGCGCCCGGCCCCGCGCCAATTTCTAGAACATGCTCGCCCAATTCCGCACCGGACAAAATCCAGGGAAGGACACGCTTCCGCGTCATGTTGCGCCAGATGGACGAAGCACAAAACCAGTTCTCGAACCGATTCAAAGAAACACGCCCAATCTGCCGCGCAAGAAAAAACGCTGTCACACGCTTTTACAGGAGGAGCAAGTTTTTCAGAGTTTGATTATCGCAGGCCTGCGCAAACTTTAGCTATCGCAACTGCTTATCGCAGCATTGGACGGATTCGCCGCAGCGAAGCCGCAAATTGGTCGGCGTTGTACGCCGAAGGATTTTCGAGCTGCCGGAAAAGCTCGTTGATGGCGGCGCGAACTTCCTCCGCGTTGCTAGGCTTCGCGTCTTTGCTGTAAGCGATGTACAGCGAGTCCATGGCCATGGCCGCTTGTTCGGCGGCACGCTCGTCGGCGAGAGAGATAGCTTCGGCATCATCCGCAATTCGCTGCAACATGCGCAGCACGAGCGCTTGATCGTATTGCATGGCCGCAAGCCGGTCCGCAAAACGTTGCGCAATCGGCGCAGTCGTGGAAGCTGAAGCGGCAACCGCGTTGCGATTTGGATTCAGCTTGGACATTTCGTCCGAGACTTCGAGAAGCTTGCGATCGAGCTCTAGCGCGCTCACGGAATCAATTTGCGCCGCCAACAGACGGAACACTACGTAGCGTGAACCGTTCCAAGCAGGATCGCCGGGACGACGGCCTGTGAAGCCATGCTCCTGCCGCCAGCTTTCTTTTGGTGGGACGAGAGCGTGGTGGCACGCGAAGCAAGAAAGTTCAGAGTATTCGGGCCACACATCCTTTTTATCGAGGCGCTCGCTCTTCGCTCTCCAAGTAAGGCGCTCCATTTCGACGCGAAGCTGCACGGCCTGGCCCGCGCTCCAATCGCGCACGCCGGCCCACGCGGCATCTTCAACTGGTTTGCCGGGGGCGGATTCGCGCGGCGATTTCCAGTGCCGCGGCATCACCGCGGAAAAAGAATCCAATTCAAAAAAAAGATCGGGATGGCCGGCGGCGATCATTTCGTGGTCGACGAATTTTTCTTTTGTGCCGAGATGGCACTCGAGACATTTTTCTGTGCGGTGAATGACGTCGCGCGTATCGCGCATGCCCAACACGACGGATTTTTCGTGCGGCCAGTCGCGTGTGGTGTGCGGACCGAGCCACGCAGACGCGGGGCCGTGGCAATTTTCGCAGGAGACCCCTTCGGACAGTTCGAATGGGCGGCCACGCTGCTCTGGTGTTGTATACAGAGCGTGACACGCCAGGCACTTCGGTGATTCTTCGGCTTTCGAATTGAGTTTCAGAATGCGGGCGATGCGTTCGCCGATTTCTCCGGTCAATGCTTGATAGGCATGGCTGTGCTTGTCTTTTACGATCCAGGTCGAATATTCGTTTTGCAGAATGCGGCTGCCGGCAACGGGTTTGACGCTGCCATGGCAGCTTGTGGCGGCGCAGGAGCCGGGACCGATGTATTTCACGGGCTCCTCGTTCGAATCGGCAGACTTGGCTGCAAGTGCTGTAGGCGTTTCGGCGGGTTTGGCAGCTGAATCGGCGGTGGCGGAATCTATCGGTTTGGCAGGGCCGTTTTTCGCTGCGGTTATTTGAACGGCAAAGGCTAACGGCAGTAGGAGCGCAGCGCACAGCGCGGCTCGTAGCCAATAGGAATTGGGGGCGATTTGCATTCGCAATGACGGACGATCGTTCGCCCAATTATCGTTTGGAAGATGCGCCGGACGCGTTGTCTTTTTCGCGGCGTGGCGCGAAAAGGCAACGGGGCTTCTATTTACAGGGTGGGAGGGCACCAGTAGTATGCAAGAGAATCCGTACTACACCCCCGCCGGCGACACGACCTGACCGGCGCCTTTCGATGCGAGATGCCGCGCCGTGATCTTCGACGACCTGCGAGCTATTCAGCTTCGCTACGGCTTCTTGCCCAAGGCGGAACTCGAAGCATTTTCCCAGCGCTCGCACACTCCTCTTTATCAGATTCATAGCGTCGCGAGTTTTTATCCGCATTTTCAGCTTGTGCCTCCGCCTAAGGCCGATGTTCGAGTTTGCGCGGACATGAGCTGCCACCTGAATGGGGCCTGCGAATTGCGCTCGGAATTGGAGGAGCGTTTTGCAAAAAGCAGTCCCGACGATGTGTTGATACGCGATGTGTCTTGCCTGGGGCGGTGCGATCAGGCGCCGGCACTTTCCATCAACGACGAGATTTTCACGAGTGTGACGGCAGCGTCGGCGGAAACGATTACGCGAAGCGCGATTCTTGGCAAAGAAGTTCCAGAACAACATCCACAGCATGCCCGAGTGCAGTGCGCGTCCGATCCCTACGACAATGGAGAGAAATATGGCGTTGTTCGGAAACTGGCTACGACGAAGGATTGGGACAGGGTGCTGGCGGAGCTGAAGGCATCGGAATTGCGCGGAATGGGCGGAGCAGGATTCCCAACGAGTATGAAATGGGATTTGGTGCGCAAGGAGCGGGGGGCGGAGAAGTATGTCGTTTGCAACGCGGACGAGAGCGAGCCCGGAACGATTAAAGACCGATTCATCATGACGCACCTGCCGCACCTGGTGATCGAGGGGATGATCGTGGCGGGGCTGGTTACCGGGGCGCAAAAGGGGATTCTTTACATCCGGCACGAGTATCACTTGCAGGAAGAGATTCTTGGCGAAGAGTTGCGACGTTGTTATCACGAGGGCTTG
>DATEWL010000210.1:0-3497 GCA_035258025.1 Candidatus Acidiferrum sp.
TGATAGCATTTCCCCTTCTCGCGCTCGACTCTCCCTGGATTTCGCACTAGTTTCGAATTTGTGCAAAGATTCGAATCGGCGTCGCACCCTAGCGGAGGATTCCAGATGAAGCTGCCAAACTATGTATCCGGTCAATGGAAAGAAGGAACCGGTGGAGGCGAGCCGCTCGTCGATCCGGTCACCGGCGAAGAATTAGTACGAATCTCCTCACAAGGCATCGACGTTAAAGCAGCACTCGACTTCGCTCGTTCGAACGGCGGCTCAGCGCTTCGAGCGATGACCTATCGCCAGCGCGCGGATCTGCTTGGCAAAATCGCCGAGACGCTTGCCGCAAATCGCGACGAATACTTTCGAATCTCCCTGCTCAATCTGGGCGCGAACCAAGCCGATGCGTCCTTCGATGTGGACGGCGCGATCTACACGATGAAATATTATGCAAAGATCGGCCAGGCCCTCGCCGGCGGAAAAATTCTGAAGGAAGGCGTCCCGGTTTCTATTTCGAAGACGGGCGTTTTTGTTGGGCAGCATTTCTTGTTGCCAACAAAAGGCGTTGCCGTTTTTATCAACGCGTTCAATTTTCCGGCTTGGGGCGTGTGCGAAAAAGCCGCGCCCGCGTTTCTCTCCGGCGTGCCCATTGTTGTCAAGCCCGCTTCGCCGACGGCGTGGCTGGCTCACCGAATTGTCGAAGACATCGTGAAGGCAAATATTTTGCCGGCAGGCGCAATCTCGATTCTCTGCGGCTCCGCGCGCGACATTCTGGACCACGTGGGCGAAAGCGACATCGTTTCGTTCACTGGGTCGGCGGACACCGCAGCGCGTATTCGCTCGAATCCGAATGTTTTGCGCCGCTCGGTTCGCGTCAACATCGAAGCGGACAGCATCAACTCCACCATTCTCGGACCAGACGCCGGTCCTGGAACAGACTTGTTCGATCTCCTCGTCAAAGAGGTTGTCCGCGAGATGACGCTGAAAGCCGGGCAGAAATGCACCGCGATTCGCCGCGTGCTGGTTCCGCGGCCGCACATGAAAGCGCTTGGCGACGCGATCATCACGCGGTTGAGTTCCATGAAAGTGGGCAATCCGCGAAACGCGGAAGTGCGGGTCGGACCCGTGGTGAACAAAGCGCAGCAATCGGCCTGTCTCGAGGGGCTGAGACAATTAAAAGAAGAATGCCAGGTCCTTTTTGGCGGGGACGAAAATTTTCAGCCGATCGATGCTGATGGGCAGAAATCCGCGTTCGTGCAGCCGACGTTGCTCGCTTGTGAAAAAGGCCTCGAAGCGAAATTTGTGCACGATGTCGAAGTTT
The DNA here is from genome assembly GCA_035258025.1 of Candidatus Acidiferrum sp. Classification (GTDB taxonomy): domain Bacteria; phylum Acidobacteriota; class Terriglobia; order Acidiferrales; family UBA7541; genus Acidiferrum. The sequence goes on from DATEWL010000210.1 coordinate 1,307, forward strand.
TCGGCCCTGTCGCGACTCTAGTTGCTTATGACGGAGTCGAAGACCTTATCGCCATAGCGCGGCGCGGGCTTGGCTCACTGGTCGCTTCGATCTTTGCGAACGATCCTGCTTTTCTCCAAAGTGTTGTGCTTGGCATCGGCGATTTGCATGGCCGTATCATGATTGTCGATTCCAGCGTCGGCACCCAGTTCACCGGGCACGGCAACGTTGTGCCAAGTTGCTTACACGGGGGTCCGGGAAGAGCCGGTGGCGGCGAAGAACTTGCCGGGTTGCGCGCGTTGCTGCTCTATCATCGGCGTTTTGTCGTCCAAGGCCCGACGGCTTACACGTCTGATCTCGCGGGTTTGTCTGCCGATACAAGCCTTTTTTATTCTTAAGGGCTCTGCGAAAACTATAAAGCATCTTGGGCTTGCTGGTCTTGCAGTTCTCGGAGCTTGAATCTCTGGAGTTTTCCCGTGGCTGTCTTGGGGATTTCGGTCAGAAATTCAATCCAACGAGGCCGCTTGTATCCGCCGATTCTTTGTCCGACCAATTCTTGCAATTCATTTGATAATTCTTCGCTCGGCGTAATCTCGGCGTTCAAGACCACATAGGCGGCCGCTTTGGTCAGACCATCCTGATCTTCACGAGCAACGACCGCGGCTTCGCGGACCGCTGGATGCTCGATTAAAACGCTCTCGACTTCCGCGGGACTCAGCCAGAGGCCGTGAACTTTGAAAACATCGTTCGAGCGCCCCGCATACCAAAAGTAGCCCTCCTCATCCTGGAAATATTTGTCGCCGGTTCGGAACCACCCGCCTACAAAAGTTTCCTTCGTTTTTTCATGTTTGTTCCAATAGCCGGAGCATGTGGAGTCTCCTTTGATGAGGAGGTCGCCGATCTCGTTGGGTTTGACTGCATTGCCTTGCTCGTCGACGATTCTGGCTTCATAGCCGGGAATAATTTTTCCGCTGGAGCCGGGCTTCGCTTCGCCCGGGCGGTTCGCGATGACCATTTGCAAAGTTTCCGTGGAGCCGAGCGAGTCCAGAATTTCGACGCCAAAACGTTCTTTGAATCGATGGAATAACGGCGCGGGAAGCGATTCGCCGGCGGAGATCGCGTGACGCACGCTGGAGAAGTCGAATTCGCGCACATCTTCGCGGTGATGCGCCAGCAGCGCCGCAAAATTTGTGGGCACGGAGAAAAAAAGTGTGGGACGGTAACGTTCGATGTCGGCGTAAATCGTGGCGGGAACGGGGCGCACCGGAGAAAGAATCGTCGTCGCGCCGCAGCCGAGAGGGAAGTAACCGGCATTTCCGAGGCCGTAGGCAAAAAACAGTCGCGCGACGCTGAAGCAGCGGTCGGTCTCTTTCATTTGCAGGATGCCTTTGGCGTACAGCTCGCAGCAAACGACCATGTCGTGATGAAGATGGACGCAACCCTTGGAGGCGCCGGTGCTTCCAGAGGAGTACAGCCAGAAAGCGGGCTCGTCTTTGCTGGTGTGCGAGGCTGACAATTCTGGCGAAGCGGAAGCCATCAGATTCTGCAGAGAGTGATGATTGTGCGAGCGTCGATCCCGTGATGGAGGATCCTGCTTTACTTCGCTAACCACGATCTCTTGCAAATAGCGGAGGTTTTCGTTCGGAATGGATTGTAAATGTGGCAGTAGAGGTTCGCTGACTAGAGCGATGCGAGCGCGGCAATCGTTGAGGATGTATTCGTAGTCTTGGGGCTTGGCCTGCGTGTTGACGGGAACGGCGACGGCCCCAATCTTGATTGCTCCAAAAAAGGAGTAGAGGAATTCCGGAGTGTCTAGGAGCAAAAGAAGCACGCGCTCTTCTGCGTGGACGCCGAGAGCGAGCAGGACATTGCCAACGCGGTTGGTATTTTCCAGCAGTTGCTGGTAGGTGACCAGCTCGTCGCCGCACTCGATGGCGACTTTCGCGCCGCGGCCTTCCTGGACGTTGCGGTCCACGAAGTGCGTGGCGACGTTGAATGTTTCCGGCAGAGTGATCAAGAGCTTGCCCGCCTCCCGTCGTTCCGTGTGCTGAACTGGGAGATTCTTTCGCGCAAACGGGCGGCAGTATAGCACGGGGGAATTTTGCGAGCCGGGAACTTCACTAGCTACTTTCCGTCGCAAAAATAAAACGTTGTAGCCAGTATTTATGGACTTTCGGTTCGTAGTGCGCTGTTGAAGTGTAGCTTTTTGTTT
>DATEWL010000211.1:0-4874 GCA_035258025.1 Candidatus Acidiferrum sp.
AGAGAAAGCTGTCGGCTGAACAGAAAACGCAAATCGATCTTGGCGTCATAGCCAGTCGTCGCGCCGCAAGTCACCAGGCGGCCAGCAAGAGCGAGGCTCGCCACGCTCTCGTCCCACGTCGCCGTACCCACATGTTCGAAGACCACGTCCACTCCGCGCTTGTTGGTGATGCGGCGCACTTCGTCGCGGATTTTTTGGGTCTTGTGATTGATGACGTGGTCGGCGCCCAGTTCGCGCGCTTTCGCCAGCTTCTCGTCGGTTCCAGCGGTAGCGATGACGCGCGCGCCGAAGAATTTGGCGACTTGTATCGCAGCGGTGCCGACGCCGCTTCCTGCTCCAAGAATCAGCACATCTTCTGTGGGCTGAAGTTCGGCGCGCGAGACGAGCATGTGCCACGCCGTTTGAAAAACGAGCGAGATGCTCGCCGCCTCTTCAAACGAAAGGTTTTCGGGATAAGGCATGCAGTTCACTTCGGGGCAGCGCACGAACTCGGCGCAGCCGCCATCGATCATGTAGCCCAGATTTGTGAACTGTCGGCAACGATTGTCGTGGCCTGAAATGCACGCAGCGCATTTGCCGCACGTCACGCCTGGAGCGAGCACCACCTTTTGGCCAACTTTGACCGTCGTGACTTCGACTCCGATTTGGGCAACTTCTCCGGCCACGTCGCTCCCCGGAATGTGAGGCAGCGGAATCGGCACGTTGGGAGACCCGGCGCGCACCCACAGATCGAGACGATTCAACGCACAAGCCTTCACGCGCACGAGCACTTCGTTGGCGCGAACTACAGGCTCCGGCGCATCCTCGTATTTCAATACCTCCGGTCCACCGTGCTGATGGAATCGAATGGCCTTCATTGCGCCCCCCTGCGTCGGTCCGAGAATCGCAAGGTAACACCCCGGTGACGGAGTGTCCAGAAAGCGCCCGCATCGATCGCACATGCATTGACACGACGAGTGGCCAGCCTTAGGCTGAGGGCTGAGGCAGAGCGTGGACCTCTTCGAAGAAATCGTGAAGATGCGGCGGGCGGGCCAGCGCGGGGCGCTGGCGACGATCGTGCACACCAACGGCTCGATTCCGAGTTATGAGAGCTCACGCATGCTCGTGCGCGATGATGGCTCCATCGCGGGAACCATCGGCGGAGGCTGCGTGGAAGCGGAAGTTTGGGCTGCTGCCAAGGAAGTCATGCACAAAGAAGCGCCGCGGAAAATGGTTTTCAATTTGAATAATGAGGCGAGCTACGACAACGGCCTCATTTGCGGCGGAACGTTGGAAGTCTTTGTTGAACCCATCCTGCCACAGCCTATCCTTTATCTATTTGGAGGCGGGCACGTTTCGATGGCGGTGGCCAAAGCGGCTAGCGCCGCCGGATTTGGTGTTGGCGTTATCGACGACCGCGAAGCATTCGCAAATGCCGAACGCTTCCCCATGTCTCACGAAATTTACACCAGCTACGAAGATGCCTTCGAAAAGATTCACCCGAACGCCACAAGCTATCTCATCATCGTCACGCGTGGCCACAAAGAAGATATGCGCGTGCTCGGCTGGGCTGTTCGCACGGGCGCACGCTACGTCGGTATGATTGGAAGCAAGCGAAAAGTCCTTTCGGTATATAAAGCGCTGGAGAACGACGGCTATCGCCCCGAGGAATTTCAGCGCGTCTACGCGCCCATGGGGCTGGAAATTGGCGCTCTCGCGCCAGAAGAAATTGCCATCAGCATTGTGGCGGAATTAATTTCTATTCGCCGAAACGCGGAATCCGCCGCGCACAAAAAATTGAATTACGAACCACGGCCTGCACTAACGGAACGCTGAAACTGAAAGAGGTGGCATGCTCGCTGCCATCATCCTCTCGGGCGGCGCATCACGCCGGATGGGCTCGCCAAAGGCGCTGCTCTCCTATCAGGGCCGTCCTTTTCTCGAACACTTGCTGGAGGTGGCCCGCCATCCGAAAATCGGCGTGCGCCGTGTCGTGCTGGGAGCCGATGCCGAGCCTATCGCGAAGGAAGTGAACCTGGCTCCCGATGAAATTGTGATCAATGCGGAATGGGAAAAGGGGCAGTTGAGTTCGATTCAGGCGGCCCTGCGCAGCCTCCCTCCACAAACCGACGGCGTCGTTCTTCTTCTGATTGATCATCCGCTCATCAGTGCGGCGCTTGTCGGCGAGTTGGTGGAATCCTTCTACAGCTCCGCTAAGTCTATTGTCTTGCCGGTTTATGAAGGCCGGCGGGGGCATCCCGTTATTTTTTCCTCGGCGTTGTATCAAGAACTGATGGATGCGCCGCTCGAAACAGGGGCACGCTCGGTCGTCTGGGAGCATTCCGCCGAGGTTCAGACCGTCCAGACGAATGAAGAAGGCTGCGTGCTTAACTTGAACGATCCTGACACGATGCAGCGAGCCTTAGGTGTCTGAACTCCGCCCCATCTATTAGCGACCTAATGAACCCCGAAGACGCTAAGGTATCGCGTGGACATCGATAAGCAAAGGAGTCGCCGCAACTGGTCGATCTTGCTTGGCCCCCTCTTTCTTTTCTCGGCAGTCTACTTTTACGACCAGACAGGCCTGGGCCGGCACTTCCACAGTAACTTGTACCCGCGCACTAGCTGGCAGTTCGAGCACCGCACAAGAATCGGCAATCTTCCGCTTTCCCTCTCCGACTTCTATTTTGTGGTGGCGATTTATTGCGGCGTATGCGGAGTGATTTATTTCGTTTTGAGCAATGTCGCTCGCCGTCCGCTGGAGATCCTTCTTGGATACGCTCATTTTTTCGTTTCGATTGTTACGATTGCTCTGGTCGTTTCGTACATCGGGGGTTCCGCACCTGCCAACCCGCTCGAACCGATCCCAAGCGTGTATTGGTCCGCGTTCCTGTTGGCGCAAGTTCTGTTTCTTCTCTACATTGGCTGGGCCATCTTCAGCGCCCCGCCCGAGGAATAGACCAAGGCCATTGCGCGGTAATTTGGCGCACTTTCGCGCTTTTCTCGTTTCTCTCAGTAGAGTTTGGCGAGCACTAGTTTGAGAGCGTCTCTGGCGAGTTGCGCTCCGTGAAAGGTTGCTGGCGGTAGCCCACCCAATGCTTCCGAGATCGTTTCCGCCGTTATCAAGCGCGCTGCTGCGACGGTGGAGGCGGTTAGGCGCTCTGTCAGTAAGGATGCGCAGGCGATGGAAGTCGTGCAGCCGCGGCAGAGGAAACGCGCTTCGACGATCGCGCCGCTCTCGACACGAACGGCGAGTTCCAAAATATCCCCGCAGACCGGATTCGTCGCTTGCACTTCGGCGCTTGGATTCGCAAGCTTGCCGGCGTTGCGTGGATTCCGGAAGTGGTCCAAGACCAGTTCGCTATACACCGAGCTATCGTAGCCCAAATAGCCCCACCCATTTCAATTCGAGCTTGCAGTTCAAGGCCAGATTGCAGAATCGGACAATGGCCGCCACACTTTCGTTGCGTGTGGCCGCAAACAGCCTGAACATAGCAAGAGCGCTTTGATCCGACCATGCCACGCCTAATCATTGAACGGCCCGGCGCCCAGCCGCGTCTCTATGAGCTGAAAGACGGCTCCACGATTCACATCGGGCGAGCCGCATCCAACGACATCACGCTTCCGCATTCAAGCATTTCGCGCAGCCACGCATTGCTTGAAGGCAATCGCGACGTTTGGGTTGTAAGGGACCAACACAGCGCCAACGGCGTCCTGGTCAACGGCGTCCGTATCGAGCATGCGGAACTTAAAAGCGGCGACGTTATCGGACTCGGGGACATCAAGCTCCGCTTCGAGAACATGATGAGTGGCACTGTCGTGGCGAAAACCTCGCCGGAACTCGCCTCCCATTTGACCCAAATCCTGGATCAGGAGAGTGTCGCCAAGCTTCTGGAGCACTCGAAGAACAAGCCGCCTTCGGAGTGGGCTGACTCGCGCGTCGATACGGACGGCCGCATCGAATATTTGAAGCGCGAGAATCGTCTACTAACTCTCCTATATCAGGTCAGCAGAGCTTTGGGCGACAAAACCACCGTCGAAGACGTGACAGAATGCGTCCTCGACCTTGTCCTGCAGATTGACGGCGCAGAGCGCGGGTACGCGATGTTGCTCACCGAAGAGTCGCTTCGCGCCACGCCGCACCCTGCGGCAAGTTACACATTTCTGCCCGCTATCCTGCGTTATCGCCAAGCTCCCAGAGCTGCTACGCCCCAAATGGCGCTCTCCCGCGCCATCATTCAGCAGGTTATGGAAAGCAAGGGGCCGCTCCTGGTGATGGACGCAAAGCAAGATTCGCGCTTCTCGGGCAGCGAAAGCATGGCTATGTCCGGCATGCAATCGGCGATGTGCGCGCCGCTGGCTAGCCGCGATCGTCTGTTCGGATTACTGTACGTCGACAATCTTTCCAAGCGCGGGACTTTTCTGCAGGAGGACCTGGAAGTTTTCGCGGTCATTGCGGCACAAGCGGGGCTGGTTATCGACCAGGTTATGGCGAAAAGTGAAGTCAAGCGCCAGGGCGTGCAACTCAGCGCGCTCGAACGTTTTCTATCGCCTGCTATTTCCAGAAAAATTACCGCGGAAGCCGCTGACATTCGCCTCGGGGGAGAAAGTCAGAGGATTACACTCCTTTTCGCCGACGTGCGCGGCTTCACCACCATGGCCGAAACAATGAAACCCCGCGAAGCCGTTGAAGTCTTGAACGAATTTTTCGCGCGCATGACCAATGTCATTTTCGAGCATGATGGCACGCTCGACAAATACCTCGGGGATGGATTGATGGCCCTTTTTGGCGCGCCCTTCGCTCTCCAGAATGACGCCGAGGCCGCCGTCCGCGCGGCCGTCAACATGCAAAAGAGTCTCGCGGAGCTAAACAAAACCTCGGGCAAGCCGCCACT
>DATEWL010000212.1:0-2245 GCA_035258025.1 Candidatus Acidiferrum sp.
AAGGATCGAGCCGATATTTTTGCTGGGGTGCGGCACGGGCAGACAATTGGCGCGCCAATCGCGCTTCGGATTGAGAACCGCGATTGGGCCAACTGGGAGAACATTCTCCCTGTCGAAGCAACGGCTGAATCGGCGGGTAAGGAGAGAAAACTCCTTGCGCCTCGGCCGGGCCACGCGGATCTTGCCGGCTCCCAGAAATTTAATTTTCACGATGCACGCTACGTGCTGGAGCGGGCTTCCGCGCGCGAAACCGCGGCACGCGTCGCGGCTGGCGCGTTCGCGAAGCTGCTGCTGCGCGAATTTGGGACGGAAATTGCCAGCCACACGATTCAAGTCGGGCACGTTCGTCTGGAACGCGCGGCGACCTGGAAGGAAATTCAGGCGGTCAGCGCTAATCTAGATTCGCCATTGCGGTGCATCGACAACGCCACGCAAGAGAAAATGAAAGCCGAGGTCGATGCGGCCCTAAAGGCGGGGAACACCGTTGGTGGGATTTTTGAAATTGTCGCGCACAACGTTCCTGTTGGGCTCGGCAGCCATGCGCAGTGGGATGAGAAACTCGACGGCCGACTGGCTCAAGCGCTCATGAGCGTGCAGGCCGTCAAAGCGGTCGAGATTGGAGCGGGCGTTGCGGCAGCAGGCTCCTACGGCAGCGAAGTGCAGGACGAGATTTTCTACGATAAGAGCGCCCGGCGCTTTCGCCGGTCCACGAATCGGGCCGGCGGCCTCGAGGGCGGCATTACCAACGGCGAAGATGTCGTTATCCGCGGCTACTTGAAACCCATTTCCACGCTGCGACGGGCGCTGCACACCGCGGACATGGTCACCAAGGAGCCTGTTGAGGCGGCGTACGAACGTTCCGACTGGTGCGTCGTCCCCGCGGGCGCGGTGGCTGGCGAAGCCATGATCGCACTTGTGCTGGCGGATGCTTTTCTGCAAAAATTTGGAGGAGACTCCCTTTCCGAGATGCGGCGGAATTTCGACAACTATGCCAGACAAATCGAAGACTTCTGAAGTGGCCCCCAGCCCGGCCCCGGCGCCTATCGAAGCCGCAGTCCCCGTGCGCAAAATTTATCCGATCGTAAAGTACGGCGATCCCATTCTCGAAAAGCCGACCGCACCGGTGAAAAAGTTTGATGCGGAACTTGAGGCGCTCACCGAGGACATGTTTGCTTCCATGTACGCCGCGTCGGGAGTGGGCTTGGCGGCCCCGCAGATCGGGAAGAGCATGCGGCTCACCGTGGTGGACGTCACGGGCGGAAAAAATCCCGAGGCGAAAATCGTGCTGGCCAACCCGGAAATTATCCATGCCGAAGGCGAAGTTCGCGAAGAAGAAGGCTGCCTATCTATTCCAGGATTTCGCGGCTACGTGATGCGACCGCAATTCGTCACCATCCGCGCGCAAAATGCCAAAGGCGAATCCTTCGAGATTCGCGGTGAAAATCTCCTGGCTCGGGCCTTCTGCCACGAAATCGATCATCTGAACGGCATTTTGTTCCTGCAACACCTCAGCATGCTCAAGCGCGACCTCATCAAGCGCAAAATCAAAAAACTCAGAAAACAAGGCGAGTGGTAGGCTCTGGAGCCGGCTGCTTCCCCGCCTCAAAGATTGCCGAGGGTATGCATGCGAGTCGTTTTCTGTGGCACCCCACTGTTCTCCGTCCCCACGCTCAAGCACCTCCTTGCGCAACCTGATTTTCAGATCGTCGCCACGATTACGCAGCCGGATCGTCCACGTGGGCGTGGGCAGGAAGTTTCTTTTTCTCCCGTGAAGGAAATTGCTCTTGCCGCAGGAATTCCAGTGCATCAGCCGGAAAAGATTCGCGCTCCTGAAGTTCAAGAGCTTTTGCAAAAGCTCGCGCCGGAAGTGATCGTCATCATCGCTTACGGACAAATCATACCCGCGCGGCTTCTCATCATCCCGAAACTCGGGTGGATCAACCTTCACGCTTCCCTGCTTCCAAAATATCGCGGGGCCGCTCCTATCAACTGGGCCATCGTTAATGGCGAAACGAAAACCGGCGCAACGTCCATGCGTATCGATGCGGGCATGGATACCGGCGAAATCTTGCTGCAAAAAGAGATGGAAATCGGGGCTGCGGAAACCGCTCCAGAGCTGGCCGCTCGCATGTCCGAGCTCGGCGCCCCGCTTATGGCAGAAACACTTCGCGGCTTGGCCGCCGGCACGATCCTCCCGCGGCCGCAAGCTCACGAGCTTGCTTCAAGCGCTCCTATGCTCAAAAAG
>DATEWL010000213.1:0-5119 GCA_035258025.1 Candidatus Acidiferrum sp.
TCGCGACGCGCGCACCGGAAGCCTTTGCAGCATGCGCACCGGCTTCATAGCCAGGATCGGCGGTGACGTAGCTTTTCGTGGGAGATGTGAAGGCAAGAACGGAGTAATGCAGCGGACCGCTGGAGCCAGGGAACGCGCGGATATATTCAGGCTTGAGCCCTTCCGCGGCCGCAAATGCTTTTATGAGATCGGTGGTCATCCAGTCCGAGTAGCGGCCGCCTTGAGAAGCGACGCTATTGACGGCATCGCAAGCCACGCCGCAAGGGCCGAGAGGATTCTCGTTTGCGTTAATGAGCACCGCATCTTTTGGATAAGGACGAGGATAAGGGAGCGAGCCGGCATGGGCCAGCATGGGCTCGGTGACAACACGAAACCCCACGGCCACCGCTGCGGCGGCTGCGGATACTTGCAAAAATGAGCGACGGGAACGACAGGCGGGATTTTCTTCCACGGGCATGGCCATACCTCCAATGTGCCGCTCGCATGCCGCGAACTGGCTGCAGACAAACTAACACGATCCGCGATTTGTGCGGCTCCTATTTGCATGCATTTTCTTGCTAGCAAGTATTTGCAAAGAGGGGCGCTGCTTCCTGCGCCTCCGCAAAAAGTGCAGAGAATAAAAAGAGAAACGTGATGAAGGACTGGCACTCCAATGCGAACTAAGATTTATGTTTTCAATTGGTTAGCGAGATCCTCGGGGACCGCAAACACCGAGTTTTCCGTGCACGTACACGCGATTATCAGCCGAGAAATTTGAAGAAGTACTATTGACTGTCGCAGCTGAGAGAAATACCTTGTCTTTTGCTGTACACCGGCCGAGTAACAAACCCACACGCTGCGAGGCAGGCATGGCCACCGAAACTGCTGCAAATACCGTCACTATCTCCGAAGGTAGGGCTTTTGAAGAGCGATGGGAAAAATTGCGCACCCATCGGCGTATCGTCTCCAGGGTAAAATTCCAGGTCGAATGGGAAGAAGGCTCCGAACGACAGCAAGCCAACGGCGTCACCGTAGACATAAGCAAGTCTGGATGCTTGGCCGTGGTAGGCGCAGGACTTCCTTTGCGCAAACGCGTGCGTCTCATCAATTCCAAAAGCGGGCGCATCGCGGAAGCGCAAGTTGTTTGGCGCGATCATGAAGCGTGGGACGTCGGCCTCGAGCTAATTAAGCCGGACCCTTCCTTCTGGGGCGTGAAGTTTTAATTTGTTGCGCGAGAAGGCTAGTTGCGGCGAAACGCTCGCGATAAATCTATCTACTGTTCTGGCTACACAAACTTAAAGGCTACTGAGAACCAGAGCATCCGGCAGTGCCCCGCACGGAGTTCAATTCGGCCATTTTTCCTTCGGCAAGCTTTTCTGAATAGTTTCGAGGTTTTGGAAACCGTCCTTGATGACGGTTTGCTTCACGTTGTCTCTGGTGACGACTACGGGGCTTAGAAAAATAGCCTGGACAGTCTTCGTTCCGTTGGGAATCGAAACAGCATTCTTGATGGGAGTGCCTGTAGCGAGACTTACGGCAGCTTCCGCGGCCGATCTCGCCTGCAATGCAATGGGTTTATAAACCGTCATGGTCTGCGTGCCGTCCAGGATCCGGATGATGGCGGCGAGATCCGCATCCTGACCGGACACTAGCACTTTGCCGACGAGTTTGTGTTCCTGCAACGCCTGGATAGCGCCTCCCGCAGTGCCATCATTAGAAGCGACTACGGCGGTGACATCGCCTTTCGTAGCATCGATTGCTTTGGACATGATGGCGTATGCTTCGGCCGGATCCCAATCCTTTGCCCAGCCGTCGCCTACAATTTTTATATCCCCGCGGTCAACGAACGCTTGTAGCGCACGTATTTGTCCCTCGCGCAAGACTTTGGCATTGCTGTCGGACGGAGAGCCACCGATGAGAACGTAGTTCCCCTTTGGGGCAAGCCGCGCGAGCGTAGAGGATTGCAGCTCGCCAATTACCTCGGCGTTGGTGCCCACGAAAAAATCGACATCACTGTTGCGCACCAGGCGCTCATAGCACAGAACGGGGATGTGCCGCGCCTTTGCTGCGTTCACGATGCGTGCGGCCTTGTCCGCGTCGTGCGGGACCAGGACGAGAACTTTCACGCCGGAATCCATCAATTTCTGCGATTGCTGCAATTGCAGTTCATCGTCCCCTTCGGCTGTTTCCACCAGGACTTCGGCCCCTAGCTCCTTCGCGCGCTTTTGAAAGTTGTCGAGATCCGTTTGCCATCGTTCGACTTTAAGAGAGTCCATCAGGTAGCCGATTTTTAGGGGCGCGTTTTGGGGTGTGGCAGTTTGCCCTTTTGCGAAGCCATAGAGGGAAACCGAGAGGGCAATCATCCATAGGGAGAGTAGGAATCGATGCCGCAGACGCTGCATATTTTTTCACCACCGAGTACTTAAAACCGTAGCACTGGCGAGCCAGCGCCACAATCGGATAACTGCCGGGAGCGGACCAAGAGTAATGAGGAGCGAGGTCTGGTGACCGTTTTCGCGACAAGTAATTCCGAGGGCGGTCAGGCTCCTGGCGCATGGGAACGAGGTGGCATCTGTTAAGTGCTTGTGCGGCAAGCAGTTGACTGTTTTCTGGCGATGGCCTTTCTTTTGCTGGGTTAATGGGTGTAGACATCCTACATGCCGTGGGTGTAGAACATCTACAGCCTGAGGTGAATATGAGTCCACGCTATCAGAACCGCATCGAGCTACTGCAAGGGACACTCGACCTGCTCATTCTGCAAACCCTCCGCTGGGGCCCTCAGCACGGCTACGGCATCAGCCAGGCCATTCGCACGAACTCGGGAGACATTTTGCAGGTCGATACCGGTTCGCTTTATCCAGCCTTGCATCGGCTGGAACGGCAGAAATGGATCAGCGCAGACTGGAAAGTTTCTGAAAACAAACAACGCGTCAGAGTCTACCGGCTGACGGCCAAGGGCAAAAAACAATTGGAATCCGAGCGCTCGCGCTGGGCGCAGGTCTCGGATGCTATCGCAGGCGTTCTGAATCCTGCAAAGCGGGAGAGCGAAGCGTGACAATTTCCTTTTGGCATCGTCAAAAACGTGACAACGAATTGGAGGAAGAGCTCCAAAGCCATCTGCAGATGGCAGCGCGGGATCGCATCGACCGTGGTGAAGCGCCAGACCAGGCGCAAGGCGCAGCGCGACGAGAACTTGGCAACGTTGGCCTTATTAAGGAGGTCACGAGGGAAATGTGGGGCTGGGCTTCGTTCGAGCGGCTAATGCAAGATCTGCGATATGGATTGCGGATGCTTGCCAAGTCACCGGGGTTTACCGTCGTGGCGGTTCTGACGCTGGCGCTGGGCATTGGAGCGAACACGGCGCTTTTTTCCGTGGTGAATGGTGTTCTGCTCAAGCCCCTGCCGTACCCGCAGCCTGAGCAACTCGTTTGGCTAGCCGAGAGTAAACCTAACTTTGCGAGCGGCTCTATTTCCATTCCGAATTTTCGCGACTGGCGGAAAGACAACCGGACGTTTTCCTCGATGGGCGTGTATCGCAGCTACAGCTTCAACCTAACGGGGTTGGGCGAAGCCGAGCGCCTGCAGGCGCGTTTCATCTCGTCGGATTTTTTGAAGGTAGTTGGCGTGACGCCAGTGGTCGGACGAACATTTGCGCCAGGGGAAGACGAGATCGGCGCCGCTCCGATAGCCATCATCAGCGAAAGTTTGTGGAAGCGAAAATTTAATTCTTCTCCCGGCGCTCTGGGAAAAACGCTTGATCTTGACGGTATGAGCTACGTCATCGTCGGCGTGCTTCCCGCGAGCTTCGATCTCTCCGGAAGCTTTCGCGACGTTGACGTCTACGTGCCCGTCGGGCAATGGGGTAATCCGCTTCTTCCATTGCGTGGGGCTGGGCTTGGATTTCACGGCGTCGGCCGGCTCAAACCGGGCGTGACCATCGAGCAAGCGCGCGCGGATATGGCGCGGGTGTCGAGCAACCTCGCGGCAGCGTATCCGGACACCGACACGGGCATCGGCACGTTCATGCGGCCGCTGAAGCAGACGCTGGTCGGCGGAGTAAGTGTGCTCTTGTTCGTGTTGCTGGCGGCGGTCGGATTCGTCTTGCTGATCGCTTGCGTAAACGTCGCCAATCTAATGCTCGCGCGCGCCGCAGCGCGGTCGCGCGAATTCGCGATTCGCGCGGCGCTGGGCGCGGGACAGGCGAGACTCGTACGCCAGCTTCTTACGGAAAGCCTGCTGCTTGCATTGGCCGGAGGGGCGCTCGGTTTGTTACTGGCAGCTTGGGGTACTCGGGCTGCGCTTCAGGGCCTGGCGGCCGGGCTACCTCGCGCCAGCGAAGTCAGCCTGGATGTGCGCGCGCTGCTTTTCACCTTAGTCATCACACTGGGCTGCGGCATCTTCTTTGGGCTGGCGCCCGCGCTGAAAACAAGGACGCGCAATTTGCACGACACACTGAAAGAAGGAGGGCGCGGCGAGAGCGGTTCTCGCCACCGCGCGCAGGGAACTCTTGTCGTTGTGGAAATGGCGATGGCCTTGGTGCTGTTAGTCTTGGCGGGGTTGATGGTCCGTAGCCTGACCGCGTTGTGGAACGTCGATCCGGGATTTAATTCGCACAATCTCCTGACTTTCGGCGTAGCTCTCCCACCTTCGATGCGCAGCGCCAACGCGGCCGGGATTCGAGCGGCCCTTCGCAATGTGGACCAACAGTTGAAGGCCGTTCCAGGAGTGCAGGCGTTGTCGCTTTCCTGGGCGGCGGTGCCGTTGAGCAGCGACGATGAAGATCTCTTCTGGATTGAGGGAAAACCCAAGCCCACGACGGACAACGAAAAGAACTGGTCGCTCAGCTACGTGGTGGAAGAGGACTATCTGAAGGTGATGGGCATTCCGCTCGAACGGGGAAGATTTTTCACTGCACAAGATAATGAAAACTCCTCCCACGTCGTCGTGGTTGACGACGTCTTCGCGAGGAAATACTTCGGAGATCAGGATCCCATCGGACAACACATTATTCTGGAAAACAAAGGGGGACGAGCGGAAATCGTGGGCATCGTTCCGCACGTCAAACAATGGGGACTAGATTCCGACGACAAGGAATCGTTGCGCGCAGAACTCTATTTTCCGTACATGCAGCTGCCGGACC
>DATEWL010000214.1:0-17548 GCA_035258025.1 Candidatus Acidiferrum sp.
ATCTTGACGGGGCCGTCCGCAGATTGCGCGAGAAAATAATCCACGATGGCCCCATCTGGAGGGTTTTTCGCCGTGGGCTCGTCCGGGGGAATCGGCGTATCCGTGTTCGTATCGCGCATGACGCGGTAGGCCGCGCCCGGCCTGAAAAGAAACGCAGGCGACTTCCGCAACGATTCCGTGATCTGACGCAGCGGAGTGATGTCGTCCAATATCCAGAACGAGCGTCCGTGCGTGGCCACGATCAAATCGTCGTCATGAATCCAGAGGTCGCGCATCGAAGAGTGCGGCAAATTAAGTTCGAGGTTTTGCCAGTGATCGCCGTCATCGAAAGAGACCCACACGCTTGTTTCCGTGCCCGCAAACAAAAGACCTTTGCGAACGGAGTCTTCGCGTACGGTGTCGACGGGCGAATTGTCGGGAAGGCCCACGACAATGAGCTTCCAGGTCTTTCCGCCGTCGTGTGTTCGGTAGATGTAAGGATGTTGATCATCGATGCGAAAACGGCTCACCGACGCGTACGCGGTCTCGTCATCGAAATGTGAGGCGACGAGTTGCGACACCTTGCTCCACGGCGTCAGTTCGGTCGGCGTGATGTTTTTCCAATTGGCTCCAGCGTCGCGCGTGGTCCAAATCTGGCCGTCGTCGGTGCCTGCCCATATTGTGTTCAGAGACTTAAAGGATGGAGCCAGCGAATAGATAACGCCGCGTTGTTTATCGGCGTTAGGATCTTTGCTCGCAGCGCTGCCAACGCTCGGAGGAATGCCGGGATGTTCGCGCGTCAGATCCGGGCTGATGGTCTTCCACGTATTCCCGCCATCGATAGTTTTAAAGAGAAAATTCGCCGCGTAGTACATCGTGTGCGGATCGACCGGCGAGAAAATAATCGGCTGCGTGCGATCGGCGCGGTACTTGGCGTCGGCAACGGGAATGGGCGCGACATTTTGCACCTGGCCCGTTTTCAACGAATATTTCGAGACCTCGCGCCTGCCAGCTCCATAAATAATGTCCGGATTCAGCGGGTCCGGCGCGGCGTAACCGTATTCGATAACACCGACGGGATGCCAGTCACGAAATGTGATCTCGCCGTCGTTACCCCGGCTTGAGACGCAGACCGAGCCACTTTCCTGCTGTCCGCCGCAAACGAGGTATGGAAATGAGCTGCTGGTCGCGACGTGATACAGCTGCGCTGTCGGCTGGTTATACCAGGTGCTCCAAGTCTTCCCGCCATTGACGCTTACAAGGGCGCCCTGATCCCCAACCAGCAAAATAATGTTCGGGTCATTCGGATTGATCCACATGTTTTGATAGTCGTCGCCGCCAGGAGCGCCGCGGAAACTGATCCACGTTTTCCCGCCATCTACGGATTTCATCGTCACCGTGCTGGTGCTATAGACGGTGTCTGGATTTTTCGGGTCCACTCTCGGCATCGGCAAATCGCCGCCGCCGATGCGTCCCGCTGGCCGCGGGTCGGTGGTGATGCGTTGCCAGTTTTCTCCAGCGTCGTCGGAGCGATAAATCCCAACCTCGTTTCCGGGAACATTTGCATCGCGCGACCCGGCCACGCTGGCGTAAAGCCTGCTTGGCTGGCTCGGCGCAATCGTTAGATTGACTTGAATGACGACTTTGGGAAGTCCGTTGGTCAGCGGATGCCAGGTCTTGCCACCGTCCGTTGACTTGAACAGCCCGCCGCCAGGTCCGTTGTATTGGTTTCCGTCTTCCCAAGGAGCGAGGCGCAACTCCCAAAGCGCTGCGTAGACGACATCCGGATTTGCCTGATCGATTTCCACGTCTGAGCCGCCCACGTTTTCCCTATTGGAAAGAACTTTCTTCCAGTTCTGGCCGCCGTCGGTCGAAAGATAAATCCCGCGCTCTTCGTTCGGCCCGTAGGGATGCCCCAACGCGGCCGCGAAAACGCGGTTCGGATCGCGCGGATCAACAGCTAGAGACGGAATGCCTTGGCTGTTTCGTAGTCCAAGGTGAGTCCATGTCTTGCCCGCGTCGGTCGATTTGTAGATTCCGTCACCGACGGCGAGATCGGGACGCGCGAGACCTTCCCCGCTGGATACGTAAATAATGTTCGGGTCTGAAGGTGCTATAGCGATTGCTCCGACTGCTTGTGAAGGCTGATCGTCGAAGATGGGCGTCCAGGTGCGCCCCGAATCGTCTGTTTTCCAGACGCCGCCATTCACCGCGCCCACGTAGAAAACATTCGGCTGGCCCGCCACACCAGCAGACGCGCGAGTACGTCCGCCGCGAGTAGGACCGATCATGCGCCAGCGAAGTTCCTGATACGTGCTCTCAGGATATTGCTGCGCTTTACTAATCTTCGCGACGGGAAATAGGACGAGCCAGACAAGCGCAACTATCGAGAGTAGTTTCATTCGAAGCACGTAGCACCTCATAGGAAGATTTTGAATGGCGCAGCAGAGAACGAATCGCCTGCGGCTCCGATATGCCGAAGACAGTGTTCCATCCGCAACGAGAACTAATTTACGAAAGCAAGCGCCGGGCAGAACTATGAACCCAATCGCGAGAAAACTCAATGCGCCTCCGTCAAATGTAGCGGAACGCGGTTGCCCATTTGCAACGCCGCGCCTCTGCGAACGGAAGAGCGAGAGCCCCTCCGACGCCGCCTCCGTACCTTTAGCCGCGTAATCCTTGTGAGGTTACCGGGCACGGGGTAAACTTTCGACAGCATTTGGTGGAAGAAGTTTGTGGGGAGGTACTCATGGCCCGAGTTGTCCGCTGCGGCCTCATCCAGGCCAGCTGTGAATGGTCGCCGGAGAAGTTTTCTCTCGCGCAGATCAAACAAAAAATGATGGCGAAGCACGAGGACTTGATCGCCAGCGCCGCCAAGAAAAAAGTCCAGGTACTCGGGCTGCAGGAACTTTTTTATGGCCCTTATTTTTGCGCGGAGCAGCAGACCCGCTGGTACGAATTGACCGAGCCTGTGCCGAATGGCCCCACCATCGCGCGCATGCAGAAGCTCGCGAAACAACACCAAATGGTGCTCGTGGTGCCGATCTATGAAGTGGAAATGACTGGAGTTTATTTCAATACGGCAGCGGTGATCGACGCCGACGGCCGCTACCTGGGAAAATATCGCAAGCATCATATTCCCCACTGCCACCCAGGTTTTTGGGAGAAGTTTTATTTCACGCCGGGCAACGCAGGCTATCCCGTTTTCGAAACACGCTATGCGCGCGTTGGTGTCTACATTTGTTACGACCGCCATTTTCCAGAAGGCGCACGCATTCTCGGATTGAACGGCGCCGAGATTGTCTACAATCCCTCCGCAACCGTTGCTGGACTTTCCGAATATCTGTGGGAGTTGGAGCAACCCGCTCACGCCGTGGCCAATGCCTATTTTGTTGCCGCCATCAATCGCGTGGGCACGGAAGCCCCCTGGAAAATCGGCGAATTTTATGGGAAAAGCTATTTCTGTGATCCGCGAGGAAAAATTGTTGCGCAAGCTAGCCGCGACAAAGACGAACTGCTCGTTGCGGAACTGAACCTCGACGAGATTCAAAAGGTGCGCGATACCTGGCAGTTTTACCGCGACCGCCGGCCGGAATCCTATGGCGAAATTACACGCACCCGCGCAGCGTCAAGCTCCGAAGCCGCCGACTGAATTTTCTATGCCACCCAGCAAAACAGTCGTCGTCACCCCGACGAGAAAAATAATAATTGTCATTCCGAGCGTAGCGAGGAATCTGCTTTTTCTTTCCGCTGACGCTCTCCCTGGTGAGTGCGCTCAATGAATGACTCGCACGCGGCTTCTCTCGCCACCGAAACTATTCGCACTAGCTCGCTTTACAACGAAGACCTGGCTCCCGTTCCGCCAGAACGCCGCACCTGGGGCACCTACAATTACGCCGCGCTGTGGATCTCCATGAGCGTGAACATTCCCACGTATTTGCTGGCCAGCGGCATGATTGCCGGCGGCATGAGCTGGAAGCAGGCCCTCTTCACCGTCTTTCTTGGCAACGTGCTCGTCCTGATTCCTATGCTTCTGAATGCGCATGCCGGCACGCGTTACGGCATTCCCTTCCCTGTTTTTGCGCGCGCCTCGTTTGGCGTATTGGGCGCAAACTTGCCCGCCATCTTGCGCGCGCTCGTAGCTTGCGGCTGGTTCGGCATCCAGACGTGGATTGGCGGCGAAGCCATCAACGCGATGCTCATCGCGCTGGCTCCCGGCTGGCAGCATTTTCCTTTTGGCCCGGCCGTCTGCTTCGGCTTCTTTTGGCTTCTGAATGTTCTGGTCATTTTGCGCGGCATCGAGACCATCCGTTTTTTGCAAGGCGTCTCGGCGCCGTTCTTGTTGCTCATAGGGCTTGCGCTTCTTCTCTGGGCAAAAGGAAAAGCCGGAGGCTTCGGCCCCATGCTGGCGACGCCCTCGAAGTTTCACAGCTTCGGGGAATTTTTTCGCTTCTTCATTCCTTCTCTAACCGGCGTGGTGGGATTTTGGGCTACCGTTTCGCTAAACATTCCAGACTTCACGCGTTACGCGCGCAGCCAGCGCGATCAAATGCTTGGCCAGGCTTTGGGACTTCCCGCGACGATGACGTTTTACTCTTTCATCGGCATCGCCGTAACATCCGCGACTCTGATTATTTTCGGCCAAGCCCTCTGGAATCCCGTCGATGTTCTTTCACGCCTCGGTAATCCGCTGGCTGTCGTCATTGCCATGATCGCGCTGCTCATGGCCACGCTGAACGTCAACGTTGCTGCCAACGTCGTCTCGCCTGCCAACGACTTCTCCAACCTTTTTCCGCGCCACATCAGCTTCCGCACCGGTGGCTTGATCACCTGCGTTATGGGCATCGTGATGCAGCCGTGGAAGCTGATGTCGAGCTATGGCAGCTATATTTTCGGCTGGCTGGTCGGCTATTCCGGCTTTCTCGGCCCCATCGCGGGAGTCTTGATCTGCGATTACTTTGTGATTCGTCACAAAAATCTCTCGACGCAGGATCTCTACCAGCGCGGCGGACTTTATGAATACTCGCGAGGCGTCAACTGGCAGGCCATCCTCGCGCTAGCGGCCGGCGCGGGCGTCGCCTTTGTGGGGCTCTTTGTTCCCGCACTCCGTGTGCTCTACAACTACGCGTGGTTTGTTGGTTTCGCCGTCAGCTTCTTCGCCTATCTCGTGCTAACGCCCAAACCCGCGCCCATCCCTCAACTGGCGGACTAACATGACCCTGAGAACATCACAAATCTCAGAATTGTCATTCCGAGCGAAGCGAGGAATCTGCTTTTTCTTCTCTGTGCCCTCTGTTTCTCTGCGCCCTCCGTGTAAAACCTTTTTCTTTCTTTTCCGTTCAACTTTCGACTCTCGACTTTCGTGAGGCTCCCATGGACTTCGGCATCACCATCAAACCCGACATTCACATCGATCGCATCGTAAGCCTCACACAACAAGCCGAAGCCGGCGGCTTCTCTTACGGATGGATTTTCGACTCCCACGTCATCTGGAAAGAACCGTTTCCTCTGCTGACGCTGATGGCCGCAAGCACGCAGACTATGCGCCTGGGAACGTGCGTTACAAATCCAGCCGTGCGAGATGTGACAGTTTCGGCGAGCCTCTTTGCGACGCTGAACTTGGCTTCGCACGGACGCATGCAGCTCGGTATTGGCCGTGGCGACAGTTCGCGCCGCGTCCTCGGAAAAAAACCCACCACACTGGAAAATCTGGAATCCTTTGTTCGCGTCTTTCGCGATTTAAATGCCGGAAAAACAGTGGACCTCGATGGCGTCCCCACAAATTTCCCATGGGCCAGCGGCGAAGTACCGCGTGTTTGGGTCGCCGGATACGGCCCGAAAGCATTGCGCACCGCCGGAAGAATTGGCGACGGAGTGATTCTGCAGTTCGCCGATCCGGATCTGATTGATTGGTGCCTTGGTTTCGTGCGCGAAGGCGCAAAAGAAGCCGGGCGCGACTTCAGCAAGTTCGAAGTGATGGCCGCCGCTCCGGTTTGGCCGTCCAATGATTTAAAGACTGCAAGAGACCATGTCCGTTGGTTTCCCGCGCTCGTTTCGAACCACGTGATGGACCTGATTTCGAAATACAAGCCCGAAGAACTGCCTCCCTCGCTGACGTCGTTCGTCAAGGACCGCGGCGGATACGACTATCATCACCACTGCGAGGTTGGCAGCGACAACGCCGATTTCGTCAGCGACGAAGTCATCGACCGTTTTTGCATCATTGGGCCGGTGGAAGCCCACCGCAAAAAGCTTGAGACCCTCCGCAAGGTCGGCGTAACGCAATTCAACATCTATCTGATGTGCGGCGCGGAAGAAAACACCCTTGACATCTACGCGCGCGACGTCCTGCCTCACTTCGGCTAAGAACGATATCTGTAACTACAATTTTGGTGCTACAATATTGGCAGCATCGTCTTGTTCGAGTGGGACGAAGCCAAGGCCAGGAGCAACCGGCGCAAGCACGGCGTTAGCTTCGAGGACGCCATGCTTGTCTTTACGGGCCCGTTCGCCCTCGCTGACCAGGACCGCGTCGCGGGCGGCGAACTCCGCTGGCAAACTCTTGGCCTCGTCGGCGGCATCGTTTTGTTGCTTGTGGCTCACACGGTCCGCAGCGAAGCCGATGATGAAGTCATTCGTATCATCTCGGCCCGGCGGGCCACTCGTAAGGAGCAGCAGCGTTATGACCAAAATCGTGCGCAAGAATCTCTCCTCTAGCACCATTTCAACGATTCACAAGCGTCGCCTTTCCAAGGTCGCTCAACGCCCGGACAGCGAGATCGATCTCTCCGATATTCCCGAGCTAACAGAAAGGTTCTGGCAGAACGCCGTCCGCAATCCCTTCTACCGCCCCGTCAAACGCCAGCTCACCCTTCGCCTTGACGCAGACGTGGTCGCCTGGCTCCGCAAAGCGGGCAAGGGCTATCAAACTCGCGCCAACGCCTTGCTTCGTGATGCCATGCTTCGCGATCTCCGCCGCAAAGCCGGTTAGAATCGTTTCGAGCCTGCCATCCCCGGGGCAAATCTAGGATTGGACCGAAACCTCGGCTCTTTTACCCCGCACGGCCCTTGACATCTCCTTGCAAAGAAACAGCTTACTATTTATCAGTTGACAAATAATACCGATGTGCTATAATGCCGGTGGTCTTTGAATGGCGCTGCTCTCTCGCGCCAAGATGTCATGAGCGCCCACTGGCCGGACCCTCACAATCCTCCGGCACGCTCCCACCCTGTCCCGTCACTACTTTGCCACACCCCAAAATCTTCAAGTCCTTTAGAATCCGCACTTCTACAAGTGTTGATTGTGGATAACTTAAAATCCTTTAGAATGAACGCCTACGAAAAACCCGGGGGAGGGGTGCCTCGTCCATGCCCTTTTGTTACTCGCATATCAACACAGAGAACCGCCCAGTGAGACCTGCCCATGCGTTTTGACACCGTCATTCGCAGCGGCACGATCGTCACGGCGTCGGACACGTTCGTCGCGGACATCGGCATCAACGGTGACAAAATCACGGCGATAGCCTCTCAGCTCCCGATCGAGAACGCCGGCCGTGTCGTCGATGCCGCGGGACTTCTCGTAATCCCGGGCGGCATCGACGTGCACACCCACCTCGACATGCCCTTTGGCGGCACCACCAGCGCCGACGACTTCCAAACCGGCACGACTGCCGCAGCCTTCGGTGGCACGACTACGCTGATCGATTTTGCGATCCAGTACAAGGGGCAAACTCTTCGCCAGGCTTTTGACACCTGGATGAAAAAAGCCCACGGCAAAGCCGTCACCGACTACGCCTTCCACTGCATCATCACCGACCTGGGCGCTGCACAGCTCGAAGAAATGGGCCAACTTGTCCATGAGGGCGTCACTAGTTTTAAACTTTTCATGGCCTATCCCGGCGTTTTCATGCTCGATGACGCCACAATTTTTCGCGCCATGCGGCAGGCGGCCAAGTACGACGGCTTGATCTGCATGCACGCGGAAAACGGCGGCGCGATTGACGTGATCGTTCAGCAGGCGCTCGCCGAAGGCAAGCGTGCCCCGAAGTATCATGCGCTCACGCGCCCGACGACCGCCGAAGCGGAAGCCACCTCGCGCGCGATCGCCCTTGCGGAAATGGCCGGCGCACCGGTTTACATCGTTCACCTCTCGTGCAACGACGCGCTCGAGAAGGTTCGCGAGGCGCGCGACCGTGGACTGCCGGCGTACGCGGAGACATGCCCTCAATATTTGTATCTTTCTCTGGAAAATATGGACGCCCCCGGCTTCGAGGGCGCAAAGTATGTTTTCACGCCGCCGCTGCGCGAGAAGTGGCACCAGGAAAAACTCTGGCAAGGCCTTGCGAAAGACACGCTGCAAGTAGTCTCCACCGACCACTGCCCTTTTTGCTTCAAGGAGCAAAAGGAATTAGGCAAGGACGACTTCACGAAAATTCCCAACGGTGGCCCAGGCATCGAACATCGCCTCAGCCTCATCTACACCGGTGGAGTACACGGAAAGCGATTCTCCGCCAACCGCTTTGTCGAACTCGTGTCGACAGCTCCGGCAAAATTATTCGGCCTTTACCCTCGCAAAGGAACCATTGCGGTTGGCTCCGACGCCGACCTAGTAATCTTTGATCCGAACCTGGAACAAGTCATAAGCGCAAAAACACACCACATGCGTGTCGATTACTCGATGTTCGAGGGCATCCAAATAAAAGGAGCGCCCAAAACGGTCTTCTCGCGTGGCCGCGCCGTCATTGACGCCGGAAAATTTGTCGGCCACCCCGGCGCAGGCCAGTTCCTTCGTCGCCAAACACACAACACGATCAGGTGAGTGATTTCAAGTCTTAGATTTTAAGTCTTAGAGTATATTGTTGTTCGCAACGTGGTGGAAAAACTAGCTATTCCTGTGGCTATTGCTGTGGCTTTTGTTTTGGCGCTTCGGCGGGCGCAACGTCCGCAGCCGAGTCATCGACCTTTGGCACTGAGATCTTCTGCCTATCTTCAACGCCGAAGAGCATATAGTCGCTGAAACTATGCCGCCGGTGAATGCGCCGTCCCTTCCAGTCGTAATACACTTCCGCGCTCTGCGGCAGCCACATATTCACATTGGCTTTCCTGAATTTCACCGGGCCGTATTCGACTGCCGTATGATCGGCCAGCAATCGGATTTGCGGCACTGGCGCGACCAAATCCGTCTCCAGCCTCACGATCTGATAACTGTCCGCTGAAATCCACGCGCGGCCCTTCAACGCCACTGCATAGGATGGTCCGTCTGCACCGACTCTATACCTCTTAATTGTGTTCGGCTTATCAGTCCTTTGTTTGAAGTGGACTTGCCAGGCCAGCCCGCCGTTCCATCGCGCCAATCCTTCACACGTCATCTCAAAGTTTACGGCGTTGTATGGATGGAAAATCAACACGAGAGCAGGAAGCCCGTTTGTTGCCACTCCATCGGGAAAATCGGCCGTGGAACCGCCAGTACCGTTCCGGTACTCTTCCACGTTCAAGTATCCATGCTGCACTTCCTGAATGGAAACCACATAGGCGAACTTGCGCTTTTCCGGAGAGGAAGCGAGCCCATTCTTGTTGATCGATTCATGAGTAAGCGATTCCGTTGCCGCAAACCGGTCCACATCGCTGATAAGGGTTATGAGTTGCTGCCCCGCCTTGCTCACCACGTCGTCCACTGCGCAAGACGCGCCAGCTTCCACCGGCGGCACTTTTTCGTCAACGTCAGGTGGCATCCATTTGGAAAGCATTGGCAATGCTGTGGCGTCCTTGTTCATCGCCGCCATCTCGCTGGCTGCCGTCGCCGCGTCGCTGGATGCGTCCGCTGTCTGGGGGTTTTTTAGAGTTTCAAGGTCCTTACTAGCCGCAGTGTCTATAGGATGCGCCTGAACGTAGGCTTGCAAAATCTTGGTCGCCTCTTCCCTGTCTCCGCGAGCGGCCAACGCCCGGGCCAATATAGGCTGAATAACTGCAGCTTGCTCGTGCCCCAACTGGATCGCGCGTTCGGCTTGTTTGACGGCTTCATCGTACTGGTGTTGCAAAACCAATCCTTCCGCGAGCAGCGCATGAGCGCGCCAGGAAGCCGGTTCGGCTTCGACAGCCCGGGTCAGATACGGCATCGCTTCGGTCGCTTTGTTCTGCTGCAAGAAGTCCTGGCCCACCGCGATCAAAGCGCTCAAGTGTTTGGGATTGAGCTCAAGCGTCTTCATCCAGTACACCCTGGCTTGGGGCAGGTCCTTCACCTGCGAGGAATACATGCCAAAGAGGTACACGATCTCCGCATTTGTGGGGGCTGCTTTCTGCGCCGTCTCAAGATGCTTGCGCGCATCGTTGGGCTTGTTCGCCCTCAGCTCCTCCACCGCCTTTGCTACTTCCCTTTGCGTTTTGGGAGCAAGCGCATAGAGTCCCACCGAAGCCGCGGCATCCTCCACGGAGAGCGGCGTCACTTCGATGGTGATCTTGGCGAGGGAATGCTCGTGAACCTCGAGCTGCCGTACAGTTGCTTCGTATTTGGGAGCCAGCACCTGAATCTTGTACTCCGTTGCACGCACGCCATTAAACCTGGCATAGCCGTTTTTCGCGGTTTTCTGGTCAATGAATGCGCCGTCTAGTTTCGTCAGCGTCAGCACCGCTGAACCATCCAGTGGCGCTCCGTTTGGTCCTTTCACAAAAACGTCAATATCACCCTGCTTGTCAACGTCTTCCAGGTGGGCTTGACCCGCGGCCACGGTGGGGCTGCTGGAATAAGGCACTTGCCCGCCCGGTTCCGGGGCTGGTTTCCCTGCCCACACTTCAATCGGAAGCAAAAACCCGCAACACACAATAAGAAGGATGATCCGGAAATGCTTCTTAACACTTTGAGACATAACCCACCCGTTGATTACCTGGTTAGGGGACCGGAAATCTGCACACATAATACTCCTATCGTTAGTGCATGGGCCAGAGGTAACCGAACATCTCGCAACTCCAAGACCATAAAGGCTTTCCGTTCGATCACGCCGGGCAGCACGTCGACGACGCCTTTGTCGCATAGATGATGCAGCGACTTCAATCGTAAATAATACCGCTCCCTTCCTGGGGCGAGGCTCTTATGGATGTCCAATTTTGTGGCCGGCGGCTGCGGTGGTAGAGTACGCGCCAATCGCGAATGGCCTAGAGGGCAGTTCCGCGGCGTGAAGCACAAGTCAGATTCGATGAAAATGACCGAAAATCCCGGCAAACAAGCTGACCAAGGAGGCGGACTCGTTCGCCAGCTTGGATTGTTTGGCACAACCATGGCCGTGATGGGCGGGATTATCGGTGCGGGGATTTTCATAAACCCCTACATAGTTGCTGACAGAGTGCATACCTCGACGCTGATCCTCAGCGCGTGGATCGCAGGCGGCCTGATTGCGCTGGCGGGCGGCTTTATTTATGCAGAGTTAGCCGCCAGGTTGCCGGTCGTAGGTGGTCAATATGCGTATCTGCGCGAGGCGCTACATCCGGCGGTGGCGTTTCTTTATGGCTGGGTGCTTCTGTTGGTGATCCAGACGGGCGGAATGGCTGCCGTGGCTGTCACGTTTGCGCGCTATTTTCTTGAGCTGAGTGGCTGGCAAATCAGCTCTTCTCTTACTGCGGCGTCTGCGCTGGGACTGCTTACGATCATCAACTGCCTCGGCGTGCGAGCGGGGAGCCGATTCCAATCGGGGATGACGCTGACCGCGATTGCGGCGATTGCGGTGCTCGAGCTGTTCAGCTTTCTGAGGGGTGGCCCATCGCAAATTTCATGGCGGCCCGTATTGGACCAGCCGATGTCGGTGCATTTGATCACCGCCTTTGGATCGGCGATGACGCCAGTGTTGTTCGCCTACGGAGGATGGCAAACGTCGAGCTTTCTAGGTGGAGAAGTACGCGACGCGCGAAAAACTCTTCCGCGTGGGCTTGTTCTCGGCGTGCTCGGCGTTATTCTCGTGTATACATCCGTGAATTTCGTTTACGTGCGCGCTCTCGGGCCAGTTGGATTGGCTTCCACAATGACGCCTGCATCAACGGTGATGCGCGCTCTGCTTGGAGCCCGTGGAGGTTCCCTGATAGCCGCAGGAATTGCCTTCTCCGCCTTCGGGTTTCTCGGACAATCAATGCTGACGGCTCCTCGCGTCTATTTCGCAATGGCTGAAGACCGCGTCTTTTTCCGCAGCGTTGCGTGGATCGACCCGCGAACGCATGTGCCGGTGGTCGCGATTCTGCTGCAGGGCGTGTGGGCGATTGTTATCGCGCTCACAGGAACTTACGCTCAGGTCGTTAACTACGTTGTCGCGATGGACTGCATGTTCTTCGGGCTCACGGCGATCTGCTTACTTGTTTTGCGGCGGCGCGCGGTGGCTCACGGCTCGCCCGCCGTCGAATATCGCGTGCCGGGACACCCGTGGACTACATTGCTGTTCGTCGCCGCGGAATGGATTGTGGTCGCGAGTACGTTCGCGCACGATCCCAAACGTTCTTTTATTGGCCTCGGCATCGCGATCGCAGGTTTGCCTGCATACTACCTTTGGCGCGCGAAAAACAAGGGAGTAACGGAAACATGAGCGGTTCGGGGCAAACAAAGCGTTCACTGTACATGGAATGGGCGAAAACGCGTTCGCATGCCCGTTTTAATCTTGCGACCAGCGGCTTGATCAGCGTGCCCTTGCCCGAGTTTCCTGTGCGCCTCGAAGATTTGGAAATTACCGCACCGGGCGCTTACGGCAACGGACCGCTCCAGCAGCGGCTGGCGCGCCACAACGGCGTGCCCGAGGAATGCGTGGTCGCAGCAACCGGCACGTCGATGGCGAATCACCTGGCTATGGCCGCGGTGCTTGATGCAGGTGACGAAGTGTTGATCGAGGGGCCCGTGTATGGGCCGCTGCTCGACGTCGCGCAATACCTGCGAGCGCGAGTGAAGCGAATCCCTCGGCGGTTTGAAACCGGATTCGCACTGGAACTCTCGGACATCGAGCGCGCAATCACAAGCGAAACGCGCCTTATCGTCCTAAGCAACCTACATAACCCGAGCGGCGCGCTGATACCGGCAGCGACATTGCGCGCGATTGGCGGGATGGCCCAACGTGCAGGGGCCCGCGTGCTCGTGGATGAAGTCTACCTCGATATGCTCTTTGACCCCGGTGCACCATATTCTTTTGCCATCGGCCAATCCATCGCCCACTCGCGTGACAACCCTTTTATCGTTACCAGCAGCCTGACGAAAGTCTATGGCTTGAGCGGGTTGCGCTGCGGATGGGTACTCGCGTCGCCTCCACTCGCCAAACGCATGTGGCTTCTCAATGATTTGTATGGAGCCGTCGCGGCGCACGCCGCCGAGCGCATGTCGGTAATCGCTTTCGATCATCTGGCACAATTTCGCGAGCGTGCGCTGTCGCTCCTCGCCACCAATCGCGCCGTGATCGATTCCTTTCTCGATTCACGGAGCGATCTCGAATGCTTCCGCCCGCCCGCCGGGACGGTGTTTTTCCCCCGCCTTACTCATGGAGATCCCGACGCATTTTTCAAATTGTTGCGCGAAAAGTACGAAACGACCGTTGTACCGGGGACATTCTTTGAAATGCCGAAGCACTTCCGGATCGGCATCGGTGGCGAGACTACAGCCCTGCGCGCCGGTCTCGATCGTCTGAGCGCTGCGCTCGATGCCTTCGCAAAGCAATAGCCTCCCAGGCCATCGCGCCTGCGAATGTAACTAGCTCATAACTGATAGCTGGCTGAGCACGAATCCCGCAGCCTCTGTTCCTTTCACGTCGTCCTTTGTGGTGGAATAGACTCATCTATATTGAGACGAGAATGAAAAAACTTAAATTCGTTGTTTCTCTTACCACCGACGATAACGACTACCAAATCGAGCAGTCGGAATCCGCGGAGCAGGCCGCGCGCAAAACAGGCGTCGACGTGCAGATCATCCACGCTAAAAACGACGCTATCAACCAGAGCACGCAAGTCTTGAAGGCCATCCAGGCGCCGAAGGAGTTGCGCCCGGATGCCATTATTTTTGAGCCCGTCGGGGGCACTGCACTCCCGCAGGTCGCGAAGGCTGCGGTCAGCGCCGGCATCGGCTGGGTGATTCTGAATCGCGATGCGACCTACATCGAGGAACTGCGCAAGACTTCAACCGCGCCGCTCTTCTCAATTAGTTCCGACCATGTCGAGATTGGCCGAATCCAGGGGCGCCAGATGGCCGCTCTGCTCCGAGGCGGAGGTTCCGTCCTTTATATTCAGGGGCCTTCGGAGAACTCCGCAGCGAAAGAACGAACCTCAGGCATGCAAGAAACCAAGCCCGCGAGCGTGCAGGTCACCATGCTCAAGGCTCAGTGGACTCAGGAAAGCGCACAAAAGTCCGTGCGATCGTGGCTCAAGCTGACGACTTCTCAACGCGCGGCCATCGACCTCATTTGCGCGCAAGATGACTCCATGGCCATGGGTGCGCGGGATGCCTTCAAAGAGCTTACGAACGAGGACGAGCGCGAACGATGGCTGAAGCTGCCGTTCACCGGCTGCGATGGCCTGCCGAAGACAGGACAAGCATGGGTGCGCAGCGGCTTGCTGGCCGCCACAGTCTTTGTTCCTCCCAACGCCGGTCAGGCAATCGAGATGCTCGTCGACGCGATTCAAAATAAAAAAATGCCGCCTGAACGCGTTGTGACAGCCGCTGTATCTATCCCCGCCCTGGATGCACTGACGCGCAGGAAGGCCTAAGCACAAGAAATTGCCACGGTTTGCTCCCTGCGAGCGTGGGTGTGTTCGCTCATGCTTTCCTCGAACTACCGCTCTTTAACGTGCCCTCTATTGTTCATCCCTACAAAAACGATTTTGTGACTTCCTCCACCGCTCAGGAAGCGTATAATGCCGCGGGCCGTAATTTGGCCGGGGTGAGAGGGACACTTCTGGGGGGTTGGCATGCGCAGCTCGCGAGTTAGTAAATCGGTTGACCGAAGGCAATTTCTCGCCGCGACCGGCGGAGGTTTGCTGGCTGCGGCTGTTCCGGGAGGAGCCGGTATGAGGGACACTATTGCCCGTGCGAGTGTCGACGCTGCTCCCACGTCGAGGCAGCAATCGACGGCTTCTCCGACCGCGAAGCGCAAGATTCCCATCGGCGTTTTCGATCCCGTCTACGACAACCTTTCTCTCGACGAAATGCTCGACAAAGTAAGCGCGCTCGGTCTCGAAGCGATGGAGATCGGCACGGGTGGCTACCCAGGCACGAAACATTGCCCGGTGGCCGAACTTCTTGAAGACCCTGCCAAGGCCAAGGCCTGGCAGAAAAAATTTACGGATCGTGGCATTCAGGTGGCCACGCTGAGTTGCCACGGCAATCCCGTTCACCCGGACGAAAAACATGCCCAGCAGGATCGCGAGAGCTTTCGAAGAACGGTGTTACTTGCCGAGCGGCTGGGCGTAAGAGTGATCGTCGGTTTTTCCGGCTGCCCCGGGGGTACGCCGACGGACGCCCAGCCAAACTGGATCACCTATCGCTGGCCTCCTGAATATGCGCAGATGCAGGATTGGCAGTGGAAAGAAAAGGTCATTCCGTATTGGCAGGAAGCCGCAAAATTCGCTCGAGAGCATGGCATACATCGTATCGCGCTGGAGATGCATCCTAATTTCGTCGTCTACAATCCGCGGACACTTCTGAAGTTGCGTGAGGCGGTCGGTGAAGAGATCGGTGCGAACTGCGATTTGAGCCACTTATTTTGGCAAGGCTGCGACCCCGTCGAAGTGATTCATTTCCTGGGCAAACAAGGCGCGATTTATCACGCTCACATGAAGGACACGACCTTTTACCCAGAGAACGTCGCTAAATATGGCGTTTTGAATTTCGCGTTCGCGACCAGCGATCTCGGCAATGCCTCGGAGACTTTCCGCGCCGTTGGATACGGCCATAGTGCGAGCCTGTGGAAGTCCGTCGTGCAAGCTTACATGGACATCGGCTACGAAGGCATCCTCAGCATTGAGAATGAAGATCCCATCCTATCGGGGGAAGTCGGCGTTGAACGCGCGGCCTATGTTTTGAAAAACGTCCGCAAAGAAATTCTCGAAGGATGATGCATCGGAAGAAAACGAATTAGGGAGGTTTTATGCAACGGCGTGATGCCTTGAAATTTCTTGCGACAGGTGCTCTTGCTTCCACTACCGCACCTGATCTCTTCGGCTTTTTTCAGGAAGCGCACCCTGCTTCAGGATATGCGCTGCGCACGCTCAATCCGCACCAAAACGCCACGGTTGTTCTCATGAGCGAAATCATCATTCCAGAGACCGACACCCCCGGCGCCAAGGGTGCGCGCGTGAACGAATTCATCGACGTAATCCTCACCGAATGGGCGACCGAAGACGACCGCAACCATTTTCTCTATGGGCTCGCCAATGTCGACAAGCAAAGCAACGAACTGTATGGGAAGGACTTCGTCGATGCTTCTCCCGCGCAGCAGCTTGCTCTGATGCGCGCGCTGGACGAAGCCGTCGGCATGCTCGCTGGCCGGCCGGCCCGTCACGGCAACACCGTCCCCGATTGGGACACACAACTGAGAGGCAATTTCTTCGTGGTGTTCAAGGGCATCACGCTTCACGGCTATTACACCTCCGAAGTTGGGTTCACGCGCGAACTTGGACTGACAATTATCCCCGGCGCCCAGCACGGTTGCGCTCCGGTAGCGGCAGAGAAAAAGGCTTAAGGGAGACTCGCATGGCGGCCAATACCTACGACGCAATCGTTATCGGCTCGGGAATCACCGGAGGATGGGCGGCGAAAGAGCTCACGGAAAAAGGCCTCAATACGCTGGTCCTTGAAGCGGGGCGCAGCATCGTTCCGGAACGCGATTACGTCGAGCACGTTCCTGTTTGGGAGCTTAAGTATCGTGGCTGGGATGACCACGCCACCCGGATGAAGATCCAGCCCATTCAGCGCGAGTGCTATTACGCCTGCGATGAATACTCCAACAAGTTTTTCGTCAACGATGCAGACAATCCCTATACCTGCGAGGAGGGCAAGCACTTTGCCTGGATTCGCGGCCGCCAGGTCGGCGGGAAGTCCCTCACCTGGGGACGCCAGAGCTACCGCTGGAGCGATCTCGATTTCGAAGCCAATTTAAAAGAAGGCGTCGCCGTGGACTGGCCGATCCGTTACGCGGACATCGCCCCCTGGTACGACTACGTCGAAGAGTTCGCGGGCATCAGTGGCCAGGCCGAAGGGCTGCCGCAATTGCCTGACGGAAAATTTCTCCCGCCCATGGAAATGACCTGCGTCGAGCAAGACGTTCGCGCCGCTCTCGCCAAACATTTCGACGACCGCATGATGACCATCGGCCGTTCCGCTGTGCTAACACGTGTGCACAAAGGACGCGCCGCCTGCCACTACTGCGGCGTCTGCCACCGTGGCTGCATTACCGGGTCTTATTTCAGCAGCTTGAGTTCGACACTTCCCGCCGCGATAAAAACAGGGCGCTTTACCATCCGGCCTTACAGCGTGGTTCGCAGCTTGAATTTTGATTCGGCCACGCGCCGCGTCACGGGCGTGAATGTTGTTGATTCGCAAACGAAGAACGAAATCGAATTC
>DATEWL010000215.1:0-3654 GCA_035258025.1 Candidatus Acidiferrum sp.
GCTGAGATTCCCGTTTTGTGTACCCCGCGGAGCGTTCCGACTGCCAGAGCTCCAAAAAACGCGGCGGGAAGCCCTTTTCCCGAGACATCGCCGAGATACCAACCGATGGAGCCGTCGGTGAGCTCGAAATAATCCAGAAAATCGCCGCCGACCGCCGAAACCGGCTGAAATTGATGGGAAATTGTCACGCCGCGCGAGCGCAGCGATTCCGTGGGCAGCATCACGCTCTGGAGCGCGCGGGCCTCTTCCAATTCCTCGTCACGCAATTTTTCGAGCGCCTGCAGCTCGGCTGCGGGAGCAAACGTGTTCATTCGTCAATCCAGGGGAGGGGTTTTGCACCGCGAAGAGGGTCCGGCGGTGAAAGGAGTTTAGCAAAGAAGGCAGCTTTCCAGTGGAAGAAGAGTTCTGTTGTTTCCTCGCGCACGCGCCCCCTCCTCAAGTCTTGCAACCGACACGACGCAGCGCGAAAATTCCTTTATGCGAAGTCTCGTCACCATTCTTCTCGGCGCTGCGCTTGTGTTTGGCATCTATCATTTCTATTTCAAGAAAATGCCCACCACGGATGAAGGCACGGCGCCTACGCAAGCCATTAGCCTCATTGGCGTCCGCGAGGACCTCTTGCTGATTGCCCATGCGGAAAACAGCTACGTGGCACAGAACGGGCATTGCGTCTCGATGGATGAACTTATCTCTTCCGGCGCGCTGGCAATGTCACATCCCGACCGAGATGGCTACACATATTCGATACAGTGCTCTGGGAGCGAGTTCACCGTTACGGGGCGGCACGCTGCAGCGGCTGCGGGTTCGCCCATTCGGTATCCCAACTTCGCGACCGACCAGAGCATGGAAACCCGCGAAGTGAACTGATCCTCCGGCAAAGAATTCTAATCTCGTGCCAGCGCATTAAGCCGTGGCTTCTTGCATCCTTCCCGGGAACTTTTCCCATAAGTGCTTCGTACCTTCTAGCGACAAGGGTTTCCTCGATATAAATCGCGCTTCCGGCGCATTCTAGAAGGAGCAATTTATGGGCGGAGATTTGATTGGGTTAGTGGCAGTCACTCTGGGAATGGGTGTCCCCCTCGGAGCGTTATACACGTACTACCGGGTTCGCAAATTGCGTAGCGAAGAGCGGCTTGCCGCCATCGCGCGCGGCGTTAGCATTCCTCTCGAGCCAGAGCTCTCGCAAGCGGCACACTCTCGCCGTTCGGGGCTGCTGCTGATCGCCGGAGCTCTCGGCTACATGGTTACCTTCGGATTGGTTGCATGGATCCAGGCGGATCGCGATTTCTGGTCGGCTGCTGCGTTCGGGATCATTCCGCTTGCTGTTGGCATTGGCTACTATCTCGATTTCAAGCTGATTCGCCGCGACCTTCGTGCTTCGAGCTAACTAGGCTGTCGAGGTCAATTCATACTGTAGGAGGGCGGACGGTATTCTTTGGCGCAATCAGGTGGGTGCCGTTCGGCTTAATACTTGATGTCAAGCTAAGCGGAGATATGTCCTGACCTCTCGTTATGGCGTGCGCTTTTGATCCGCCACGAGGACGCCTGCTTCCGCGTAGTTCGTCGCCGGGACATCGTGAAACGACACGTGAATGTTTTCGCGTTTCGCTCGACCGTCCTCGATCAACACAGAGGTGATGCGCTCGGCGATCTTGCGCTTCATTTCCGGCGTGCGTCCTTCGACCCAGGTAATTTGAACATGCGGCATCTCGCTTCCTCCTCGGAACGGCCTATCCCCAATTTCTCTCGCGCAACTAGGCCATTCTATTAAACCCTACACGCCAAAGGGGCTCTGCAGGCGGTCCAGTTGCGGGAGCAAAGCATAGCGCCCCCTGTGTTAGTATTACAGGCCAATGCATTCCGCCATTCCTCACCTGATCGAGCTACAGCGTGTCGACCACCTGATTGCCTCTGTGCGCGCCGAGATTGACACGTTTCCGAAGCGGGTGCGCGATGCCGACGCCAAACTGAGCGGCGCCCGCGCAGCCGTGGCCGCCGCTAAACAAGGCCTCGTCAACAGCCAAAAAGAGCGCAAGAAATTCGAGCTTGACGTGCAGCAGTGGAAAGACCGCGCGAAGAAATACCGCGACCAAAGCGGGGCCGTCAAGACCAATGAAGCGTACAAAGCTCTGCAGCACGAGATTGCCAACGCTGAAGCGGAAGTCGCAAAGGCTGAGGACGCGCAACTCGAAGTGATGATGAAAGGCGAAGAAGCCGAACGCCGCGTGAAGCACGCAGAAGCAAATCTCAAGGAAGACGAAACGGCGGTCACCAAAGAGAGAAAAGAGATCGAAGCCCAGCAAGGCGAGAAAAAGAAACAGCTCGAATCGTTACTTGCCGAGCGGGAACGTGCCTTGGCTCCGATTCCGGAAGATTTGCGCGAACTCTACGCGCGCATCGCCAAACGCCATCATGGCGCCGGCCTCGCCGAAGCCCGCGATGGGCAATGCCGCGGCTGCGGCATGCGCGTCCTGCCGCACACTTTGCAGGAGCTTCGCCGCGATCCCAACGAAGAGATTTATCGCTGCGAGTCTTGCGGCCTGATCCTCTACACTTTGGAGCCGATTCCGCTGCCCGATCCAGCTTCCGGCTCGGGGCACGCCGCCTCTTCGGCTTCTAACCATTCCTGATGCCACGCCTTCCAAAATCAACTCGCGCTGCCGGTGACGGTCTCTTCGGGGACTCGCCCGCGGAGCAGAAGAACGCGGCGCCGGCTCATCAAGCCAATATTGATGGCGCGGCTCGTGGAAATCCCGGCCCCGCTTCATATGGCGTCATTATCCGCGACGGGCAGGGCGAACTTGTCGCCAAGCTGAAAAAATATATCGGCCGGATGACAAACAATGTCGCCGAATACTACGGATTGATTGCCGCGCTGGATTACGCGGAGTCGCATGGAATACGCGCGTTGCGCGTCGAGAGCGATTCCGAGCTAATGGTCAAGCAGATGCAAGGGCAGTACAAAGTGAAGAGCGAGGATTTAAAGCCGCTTTTCGAGCGCGCGAAGAAAATGTCCATGGGTTTCCAGTCGTTCCGGATCGATCACGTCTACCGCGAACAAAACCGCGAAGCCGACGCCCTTGCCAATGAAGCTCTAGATGAAACCGCCGGCGCGCCCGGTGTTCCCGGAGCGCCTGCGAAAGCTGCAGTGGCCGATGCCAAGCCGGGTCCACGGTGGATTCAGGCGCGATTCCGCAGCGGTATTCTCTATCCGCTGGAAGATATCGATCTTCCCGACGGGACCGAAGTGCAGCTGGTACTTCGTCCCCTAAAGCGCCCGGCCCCGCAAAAATAGCTTTTGAAGTTTTGGAGTTACTTCAGCGCGTAAGAGCGGTAGAGAGTATCGCGCTGCGCGGGGACGAATCCCGCATCGGAGATGATGCGGCGAAGCTCGTTTTCGTTGGTGCGGTTTTTAACCCCGGCGGCAAACACGACGTTTTCTTCAATGAGGATGCTGCCGACGTCGTCCGCGCCGAATTGCAAGCCGACCTGGCAGACTTTGATGCCGGGCGTCAGCCAGCTCGATTGGATGTGGTCGATGTTGTCGAGGTACAGGCGGCTGACGGCCAGCGTTTTCAGATAATCGACCGCCGTCGCTTCCTGCACTTTTTTCCCGAGGGCTGTATTTTCCGCCGCGAACATCCAGGGAATGAA
>DATEWL010000216.1:0-2120 GCA_035258025.1 Candidatus Acidiferrum sp.
CGTTTTAGAGGAGATAGAAGGACGGCCTGGCGGGCGAACATAAAGGGCTTGGGCACGTAGATTCCGCGGCCCCGACAAAATGATTGCGGCACATCGGTATAGTTAGTCAGTATTACTTTAAATGATTTGTTTGCTGGGGGATAGCTTCCGTCGGCGCCCAACTAAATATCAGAAAACGCCCCGTCCCCGGTTTCCCGAATAGAGAACGTTCGCCCTGCTCGAGAATTTCAGTCGGTTGGACGATGAGGTCCTTCGTGCGAGACGCCCTAACATCCTGGCGGGAGGCGCACCTAAATTTCCTTCGATATTTTTCTCGGTGGTAGAGCACGATGAGAGAATACCACTGTCGCATTTCGCATCGGAGGGAGAAAAAGGCATTGCACGGGGTGGCTTTCGCTCAATCGAAAGCCACCCGGAATCGGCTCACTTTGCTAAGGGTGCGCCGGCCGCGGCCGTTTTCACTTTTGTGGCCCCCTGCTGCGAAAGAACGTAGACAAAGGGCCTCGGTGTTGTTTACCGTAGCTAGGTGGATGATTCCAGGCGTGGGGTCGTCCCGCAGAGGGGAACATCATGAAGAGGCTTTTGGCAGCGGCAGTATTATTGCTTGGGAGCGTGGGAGTAGCGAAGGCGCAGGGAACCGCGTCGACCGATGGCACGGACCCGGCGAACGGCTCAGCAGAGATCAAGACGGCTTCGATCCCAAAGGTGACGTCCGCGAATTCGCTCGCCTCGACGGACCTGTTTTTCCTGCCCCCGGTCAAGCCATTCACGACGACTGGAACGCCCGTTATGGCAACAGCATTGGCTTTGCCGTTCGAGACCGCCGACCCGGCCAGCCCGCCGCCCAACCCAAAGTTTCTCTATACCACCACCGACCGGCCGCGCTGGGAACTTGCGCTCGGCGTTGATTGGCTGCGATTTCGCT
The DNA here is from genome assembly GCA_035258025.1 of Candidatus Acidiferrum sp. Lineage (GTDB taxonomy): Bacteria > Acidobacteriota > Terriglobia > Acidiferrales > UBA7541 > Acidiferrum. The sequence continues at coordinate 926 of DATEWL010000216.1, forward strand.
CGTCGATCTTCAACGCGAGTGCCGTGGGCGTAAAAACATCGATATCCTATTTTACGAACGAATGGTTCGCCATCGAAGCCAACGTCTCGGCGGATTTTGCGCCGCAGATTTTTGACCGCGAGCACGTGAAGACCGTGGTTTACGGAGCAGGCCCGAAGATCGCATGGCGCGCAGACAGGTGGGAACCGTGGGTGCATGGCATCTTCGGAGGAGCCCACGAAATGCCGCAGACCCAGGGAAACAGCAAGAACGCATTCTCCATTCAAGCGGGCGGCGGCGTCGATTACCATTTCAATCCGCGTTTTTCCGGCCGCCTGGAAGCAAACTACGTGCGAACCACCTTTTTCAGCCAGTCCCAGAACAATTTCGAGCTTGCCGCCGGAGTCGTGTTCCATTTCTAGAACGGCGTCTCGAAGTCCCAGTGAATATCGCAGAGTAGGATTCCGGCTTTTTCATCCGGCTCCAGCACGCCCCGCAAGCAGAAAAGCCAGGCGAACTCGATTACCAAATCTTGCAAATCTGTTCGCGAACCATGGGATCGCCCTTTTTGCAGCCGAAGGCTTTGGCGAATTCCGCCAGGTTGGAGGGCGCTCCGTTGCCACGGAAGCGCGAGAGCGGGTGCGGATTCGTTTTCGTCTGTAGCCGCGCGGCTTCCGGCCGCTGATTCGCTCCCCACACCTGCGCCCAGCCGAGGAAGAAGCGCTGCTCGGGCGTGAAGCCATCGATGTCTTTTGGCCGCGGTTTGCCTTCGAGCGATTTTTCATACGCCGCGTAGGCGATAGCCAGCCCGCCGAGGTCTGCGATGCTTTCGCCCAAGACCAGTTTGCCGTTCTGGTGCAAGCCGGGCTCGACTTCGTAGCCGTCAAACTGTTTTTCCACGCAAGTGGCGCGCTCGTCAAAATTCTTGCGATCTTCCGGGGTCCACCAATCGCTGCGGTTGCCCTTGGCGTCGAACTTTGAACCCTGGTCGTCGAAGCCGTGCGTGATTTCGTGGCCGATGACGGCGCCCATGCCGCCGTAGTTCACGGCGTCGTCGGCTTTGGGATCGTAAAAGGGCGGCTGCAAGATGCCCGCGGGGAAGACGATTTCATTCATGGCGCTGTTGTTGTAGGCGTTGACGGTGGGCGGTGTCATGCCCCACTCGGTGCGGTCCACGGGCTTGCCGATTTTGTCCAGGCGGCGCGCGGCTTCGAAC
>DATEWL010000217.1:0-4294 GCA_035258025.1 Candidatus Acidiferrum sp.
GCTGAGAGGCCGCAGTTCGTGCCAGAGTAGCAGAGAGACAATCAGTGAAGCTGACCACGAATAGATGTGGTGGAAGTCGCGGGCGCGCCACTGCTCCGGCATGCGGACGAGGCGCGACATCGTGTAGAAAACGACCGCCACGATGGAGAGAGACAGAAGGCGGACACTAAGGCCGTGCCAGGTATTCTCGAGGTACATGTTAATGCTGACGCTGCGGATCATCGTGAGCGCGGCCAGAGCGTGAGCCTGCCAGCGCAGGTCGTCCAGTTTGAAGCGGCGATCGACGGCGGCGAGAGCGAAAGCGAAGATTGCCCACAACGCGGCGAGCCAACCGCTGCCGGGAGAAACTTCGTACCACATCAAAAGTGCAAGGAGAGATGTGGCGGCGGTGGTGTGCAAATACGCCGAGGAAAGCGCGTAGGGCGCGCCGGCAGCTGTTGCTTTGCGTGAAATCGCGTAGAGCCCCGCGGCAACAATCGAAACAGTGAAGATGCGGACGCTTAAATTTCCGTAGTAGGTGGTCAGATGATAGTTGTAGTCAAACGTACGCGCGACGGCGGCGATGGCAAAGAGATGTTCCTGAAAACCGAGGTGCGGAAGGCTCCAGCGGCGTCCGACGAGCGCGAGGATGATTCCAGCGGCGAGGAAGAAAACCGCCATCCAGTCATGCGGCGCTTCGCCGAAAATCAGAAGGCCAACGAAAAGCGCCGCGGCCCAGGTGTACGCGTTGCGGACGACATATTCGAATTCTTCGAGAGCGTCGGCGGCGATCTTGGCAAGTACGTAGGCGCCGGCGATGACGAGGCCGACAGTGAAGAGGCGCATAGAGACGCCGCGCCAGAGCGGCCCGTACAGATTCAAGTTGAATGTGTAGGTACGTATGAACGCGGCGAGCGCGACGACGTTGGCTTGCCAGGCAAGCTGACGATAACGAATCCAGCGGGTTGCTAGCGCAAGGGCCACGGCAAAAGCGATCCAGCCGACCGCAATCCACGGAGCCCGCAGCGCTTCTTCGAGAATCCAAACCATCACGCCAGCGGCAATCCATGTGTAAGCGACGCGCGCGATTTCCGCGTGCCGCGCGTTTTGCACACCGAGACGTTTGGCAATCCAGTAGCAACCCGCAACAACGGGCAGCGCGCCTATCGCGTGAACGGGGATGGTGTGCCAGACGTGCACGTTGAACTGGTCGGCGGTCAGCGCGGTAAAGACGGCGAGAAGCGTGATGGCGTGAGCGTGGAATGCCAGGACCTGATAGCGGAGAGCGCGCGCGTTTTCGGAAAGAGCGACCGCGAAGGCCATGAAGAGGAGCGGCTGCCAAAGCTCCGGCACTTCAAACCAGATGAGCGCTGCGAAGAGAGCGGTTCCTGCGAACGCAAAGAGTCCACGGAATACGCGCTGTTCCTGATCGTCGCGCAGGGCGGCGAGTTTCGCTGTTAGATAAAAGATCGCTCCGAGGATGGGCAGCGTGATGAGGCGCGTGGTGATGTGCGTGTGCGCCGGGCTTTCGATGTGCAAATTGAAGGCAAGCGCGCGATAGAGAGTGAGCGTGCCAAGCAGGGCGTACTGAATCTGGAGATGGCGCGATTCGAGGCGGCGGCCGAGAGCGGCGAGGGCAAGCATGATGGCCGCGAAAGCCAGCGCGGTCCAATCATTGGCGAAAAGAGCCCAAACCGCTGCGGCAGTGGCGAACGCTCCGAAATACGAATGGATGTCCAGCAGGCGGCGATCGAGCGAAACGCGGAAGGAATCTTTCCATCGCGAACCGACGTACAGGGCATTGAGATAGAGGGCGACGCCGCACACTGCGAAGAGAATGCCGGACTCCGACGCCAGGTCTTCTGATTTGGCTCGCAACTCGACGAGCGGGCGGAAGTTGAAGGCGACGAGATCGATGCCGACGAGCAAGCCGGTGAAAAGACCGACTCGGAGGAACACGACTTCCTCGAAAATAATTCCGGCGAACAGAAAGACTTCGGCTCCGACAAGCCAGAGGTACGCGACCGGGTTGCCGGAGAAGTGGGATGGAACGGACACAATCATGAGTGCTGCGCCGAGCAGACTGAGAATGGTGAAGGCGCGGCGGCGACGTCTCGTGATGGGAAGCTGAGCGAACATAAACTCCAAGGCGCCAATAGCCAGCAGAGCGATGTAGGCGAGATCCGGCTGAACGGATTGGAACTTCATCACACCCAGGAGGAGGAGGGTGTTGAGAAGGGCGGCGACGGTGGAGACGTGTTCCTCGAAGTCGGTTTTGACGCCCCGGAGGACGTAGGAAATGCGAAACGTCAGCCAGTAGAAGAACAACATGGCGAGGCTGGCGTGATACTCGGGGAAGGCGCGGCCATGCGCGCCATTGGGGCCGAGGATTTTGTACAGCCAGTAGAGATGATTGAGGTAGCTGGAGAGAATGCCAAAGACTTCGAGTTCGAACCATCCCTTCTTCAGCACAATCGTGACCAGTCCGATTGCGAGGAACACGCCTGCGAGCAATCCGTAGACGGCGCTCTCATTGGCGCCCGCGGAAGACCCCGACGGGAGTTCGCTGAAACTCAGAGCGACCGTTGTGTAACCGAGGAGAAAGGAGAGGCCGGTGACGAACTGGGATTTGTAGCGCAGCGTGTGCGCGGCCATGGCGAGCGCCACAAGAAGCATGAGGATGCAGTCCAGAACGAGTGAATCGAGGACGCGCATCGCGGGGAAATTGTGGATTCCGTAGGTGCTACCGAAAAGGAGCGCCCAACCGCACCCGATTCCGACGCGACCGAGAAGTTGATAGCGTTCGCGCTTCTCCAGGAAGATGCCGCCTGCCAAAAGCAGGGACGCCACGAGATAGGAAACGATTGCTTTTCCCGCAGCCCCAAAAGATTGCAGCTTGATCAGTCCTATCGTCGTTACGCCGATGACGACCATGATGCCGCCGAGCTTTGCAAACCAATTGGTTCCCAACGCGTCTTCCAGAGCCGAGATCGCTCTCATGCGATCTTTCATCGTCGGCTTAGGCGCGGAAGCGCGTAGAGGCGAGAATGGAGGCGGCGTGGAGACGCGCGCATTCACAGCAGGAGGGATTGCTGCAGGCTGCGGCGGAGGCATCGCGGGCGTGTGCGGGACTGCGGGCGGTATGATGACTTTTGGAGGCGCGGGCGGAGTAGTTGGCTGAGATTCGGGGGCTGGCGGTTGTGGTGTGGGCACGAGCGGCTTCGGCTCAATCGGTTTCGGCTCAGTCGGCGTAACGGGAGGAATTGCCGGCGGCGTCGCGGTTACAGGCGGAACGGGCACAGATGGCGGCGAGGCTTGCGGCTTTTGTTCTGGCGCCGCTTCGGTCGTTTTCTCAGTGGGAGGAATCGGTGGCGCTGTTAGCGTTTTGAGCGGAGGCTGCGGTACGAATTGCGGAGGCCCCGCTATTGGCGAGGGAATCGGTACATGCGGATAAGATGGTGGAACAGGAACGACACTGGGTTGGCTAGCCTCGGTTGTGGCGGGTTTCTCGACACTTGGAGTCCTGTACGAAGCTGTGGCCCCGAGCTTACTTTGCAGTTCGCCGATGGCGCGTTGCAATTTTGTGTGTTGTTTCGCGTTCTCTTCGGCGAGTTCGTTTAGTTGTTTGCGAAGTTTGCTATTCCTGACATACAGCGCAATCGCCAAAAAAGGCGAGGCGAGCAGTAGTAACCCATATAGACCAAACAAAAGGTAGAGAGGCTGGGGCATGGGTGTTCCTCGGCTGTACCGCTCGATTACTTATGATGGTAGAACGCTTGGTGGAAGGAATCTTGCATTTTGTTCCGAGGGAACCTAGAGGTAGTAAATGCTCCGACGCTAAGTGGCTTTAATCCAGTCGGTTACAAAGATGCTATTGGAATGGCAGCCCGCGACGGTCACTTTGCGAGAAGCGTAAATCCGAGAGGGAAGCGACGGTAACCCCGCAAACGACAGTGCCGTCTATATTGTGCAGGGGCGCCCAAGCAAAAATGAGTCGGCTGTCTACAGGGAAGTATCTGCAGGAGGAACCTCATGAGAACTATCATCTTGGTGATGCTTATCACTGTACCGGCGTTTGCGCAAGACCAGTCTCAGGTTGTTACAGCGGCCTGCGGTCCCAAAACCGTCGCTTTTACCGTTAAACAGGACGAGGCTCAGCACTCGCCGATGCGGCCTGAACCCGGAAAGGCATTGATTTACTTCGTTCAGGAGACGGGCGCGGGGAACTGCCTCGGACCTTGCGTGACGAGGATCGGTCTGGACGGAGCATGGGTAGGCGCCTTTAAGCACAATTCCTATTTTGCCGTGTCGGTAG
>DATEWL010000218.1:0-2751 GCA_035258025.1 Candidatus Acidiferrum sp.
ATTGGGAAGCGAGCCGCAAAGTCGGCGATCTGTTTGCGTACTCTCTGTTCCGTTTCCGCGTCGCCCAGGTGCGAGAGGATCTCCCCAATCCAGCCGCCGATTTGCTCCATCTCCGCTTCGCGCATTCCGCGCGTTGTCACCGACGGGCTTCCCAACCGGATTCCGCCGCCCTTCATCGGGGGCAGGGGATCGAACGGTATCGAATTCTTGTTCACCGTAATCCCCGCGCGGTCCAGCGCCTTCTCCGCATCGCTGCCGGTGATTCCGCGCGAATGCACTTCGATCAAGAACACGTGATTGTCTGTTCCGCCCGTCACAATCCGGAACCCGCGCTTCGCGATAGCCGCCGCCAGCGCCTTTGCATTTGCCACCACCTGTTTCTGATATTCCTTAAAGCTCGGTTCCATCGCTTCCTTCAAGCAAACTGCCTTTGCCGCTATCGTGTGCACCAGCGGCCCGCCCTGCGTCCCCGGAAAAGTGAGCTTGTCCAGTTCTTTCGCAAACGCCGCTTTACACAAAACCAATCCTCCGCGCGGCCCCCGCAAAGTCTTGTGTGTGGTCGTCGAAACAATATCCGCATGCGGCACCGGACTCGGATGCACGTCCGCCGCCACAAGTCCCGCGATATGCGCCATATCGACAAAAAACAAAGCCCCCACGGATTTCGCCGCCCGCGCAATCCTCTCGAAATCAATAATTCTCGAATAAGCACTGGCTCCCGCTACGATCATCTTCGGCTTGTGCTCCTGTGCCAGTCTGTCGATTTCGTCGTAATCGATCCGCTCGTCCTCTTTCTTCACCCCATACGCAATGAATTTGTACATCCGCCCCGAAAAATTCAAAGGATGCCCATGCGTCAAATGCCCGCCATGCGAAAGATTCATCCCCAACACCACGTCATCCTTTTGCAGAGTGGACATATACACCGCGACATTCGCCGAAGTCCCCGAATGTGCCTGCACGTTCGCATGCTCCGCCCCAAACAACTCCTTCGCCCGGTCAATCGCCAACTGCTCCACCTTGTCCGCGTACTCGCATCCGCCGTAATAGCGCTTCCCCGGATACCCCTCCGCATACTTGTTCGTAAAGATCGACCCCATCGCCTCCAGCACCGCCTCCGAAACAAGGTTCTCCGACGGTATCAATTCCAGCCCCGTAGCTTGCCGCTGCGCCTCTTCGCGCAACAATCCCGCAATCGCCGGGTCCACCGCCTCAAGCGGCCTCTGCATCCGTTCGTTAGCTTCGGTTGTCATCTCAGTTGTCCTATCAACTCAAATTCAACTCAAACCAGCTCACTCATTTAATCTCACTTAGGGTTCACCATCTTACTCCGCCAACACCCGTTCTGCGAAGCAACAGCTCTTTGCCAAAACATCTGGAAATGGTAAAATGTTTCTGGAAAATTGTATGGAGTGCGGCAGCTCTGCTGCCGCTTTTTCATTTTGGGGCAGGACGTTCTACGCTACCGCATTCCCACCGCCTGCACACTTTTCAGGCGATGAATCCCGGCCGTACTCTCTTGCCGGATTTTACAAAACGCAAAACTTGCAAAATCGAGGAAATGTAGCGCAGGGCGGAGCCCTGCGGCCTTTCTCCCTGGTGCGAGGATGGCGCTAGACCCAACCCGTACATCGGTCCGCAAGTCTCAAAACGACGAGTTTCAAGCCGAATTATGTGTACTTCTAAGTTCTCTAGAATCAACACTTGCAAAAAAGTCCACAAGTATTGATTCCAATGAACTTAGAGAGCAGCTAAGTCCTTTAGAATCCGCGTTTGCAAAAAACAGGGGAGGGGTCTCCTGTTCCGGTCAGTCCAAAGCGATAACTTCTCCGCATTCTGTCGCTTTATAGACATGAGCGCTGCCGCCCTCTCGATTCCACCATTGGGTCCACTTTGTATGCTGGAACTGCGGATTGTCGTACCAGCGATCGCCAGCTACGACGGATCGATGAGTTAATTGGCGTAAGCCATAAAGTGCCCTCTCGGCCGTCCCGGAATCGGGGCTTCGCAGCAGGTCGAGAAGAATCGGTATCGAGGACCGAGAACCCGTGTAGGCAAAAGCAGAAACTGCTATCGGTCGCGTGAACTCCTTATCTGAGCTGTGCAGCATGACGAGTAAGGTGGGGAGCATAAGGTCTCCGCCGCTCTCAGCTGCATCGTCGACGTAGTTTCCATTCTTTGCATTTTTCTGGGCGACCTCCAGAAGCAATGCGAACCATTTCTGATCGCCAGTCTGCGCGAGGAAGTCCGCGCTTTTCATGTGTTCGTATGTGCCAGGCTCGGTCGTGCGGAGCAACTCCGCTAAAGCTTCTATACTCCGTGGCGTGTTCAACCGATGAAATGCTAGCGGAGCCCATTGTTTGAGTTCCGGATTCTTGGCGAAACCGAGGAGTAAGTCTTCCTTGGATTGTGGAGCCAGACTCGCAAGCGCGCGAGCGGCCTCCCTGCGAACGAGGGCTTCAGCGGATTGCAACTGGTCGACTAAACCTTGAATGCTTGAATCGTCGGCTGCGGCGTTCTCATCCACGCGGAAATACAGATGCTCGCGAACCTCGATCGAAGTCTTGGCCGCTTGGAAGAAGTCCAAATCAGCTGAGGCATACGACGTGTGCCTCACTGCTTCAACTTCGTAATAGCCGGGCGCGTCGACCTTATGTTCGTAGTTGAGGAGGATGCGTTCCGTGCGGCTCTTTCCCGGAAGACATGCAACTTCCTCCGATGCCCATCGCCGCACAAGACGAACTCGAATTC
>DATEWL010000219.1:0-7672 GCA_035258025.1 Candidatus Acidiferrum sp.
CTGAAGATGGGTGTGGAGTTGTCGGCGCCGGGTTACAACGTATTTGTGTGCGGATTAGCGGGAACCAGCCGTGGCGGGACCATCGCCAAGATGATCGAGGATTTGCATCCGCGAACGAAGCCTTCCCTGGACCGTTGCTACGTCAACAATTTTAAGATTACAGACCGGCCGAGACTGCTTTCCTTGCCTCGCGGGCAGGCAAACGCCTTCAAGAAGGATATGCAGGCGGGAATTGATTTTTTGCGGCGGCGGATTCCACAAGTGTTCGAGGGGGAGCCCTTCCAGCGGCAAAAAGGACGGATTGTCGAACGGTTTACCGTGCGTGAAAAAGAGCTGATGGACGACTTCACGCGCCGAATTGCGCGGGAGCAATTTGCGCTGGGGCACATGCAAGTGGGAGCGGTGGCGCTGCCGGAGATTTTTCCGGTTCTTGAAGGCCAGATGGTACCGATCGAAGATATTTCCAAGATGGTGCATGAGGGGAAGCTCGAATCGCCGGTTGCGGAAGATATTGAAAGAAAGTACGAACAGTTCCGGCAGGAGTTCACCGTTGTTTACCGGAAGACGCTTACGCTATCGCGGGAGTTGGCGAGCGAACTGAGTTATTTGGAGCAGGAGGCGGCGTCGGTATTGGTCGACGGTGTGATTGAAGAGTTGAAGGAAAAATATCCCGGGTCGAACGTCGCGGAGTATCTCGAAGAGGTGCGGCACCACCTGCTGGATAATCTTGATCCTTTTAAAGAGCGGGAAGGCGAAGGCGAGTCGGAGGGCGATACGCCCGATGGATTGCCGAAAATGCCAGGATCAGGCGGACCGGAGCGCGACCCCTTCCGTGTGTATGGCGTCAACGTGATTTTAGCCCACGGCGACGATGAAGAATCGCCGGTGATTTTCGAGACGACGCCAACGTACGCGAACTTGTTTGGGACGATTCAGCGGGCGTATGACACGCGGGGCGGATGGACGAGCGACTTCATGGATTTGCGCGGCGGTTCATTGCTGCGTGCGGACGGCGGGTTTTTGATTATGTATTCGCTGGAGGCGCTCTCGGAGGCGGGAGTTTGGCGGGCGCTGAAGAGGACGTTGAATCACAACCGGCTGGAGATACAGCCGCTGGAGATGTTCTATCCGTTCGGCGGAAGCGCGCAGAAGCCGGAAGCGGTGGAGATTAACGTCAAGGTGATTCTGATAGGCGATCGGCAGCTTTACGAGATGTTGTACGAGTACGAAGAGGATTTTCAGAAAATTTTTAAGGTGCGCGTGGAGTTTGACGAAGAGATGCCGATGAGCGACGGCGTCATCGCGGAATATGCGGGGCGTTTGCGTACGCTGTCTGAAAAAGAGGGGCTGTACCCATTCGATCGCGGGGCCTTTGCGGCGATGCTCGAATATGGGGTTCGCAAGGCCGGGCGGCGGAACAAAGTGACAGCACGGTTTGTGGATATTGCGGACCTTGCGCGCGAGGCGCACTACGCGGCAGCCGCTGCGGGTGAGAGAGTGGTACGAGCAGCGCACGTGAGGGACGCACTGGCTTCGAAGATGGAGCGGCATAACCTGATCGAGACGCGCATACGCGAGATGATCGAAGAGGGGACGCTGCTCGTGGATGTGACGGGAGAGCGCGTAGGGCAAGTGAACGGGTTGAGCGTGCTGGAAATTGGCGGGTACTCATTTGGGAAACCGGTGCGCATTACGGCGTCCGCGGCTCTGGGCAAGGCCGGGATCATCAACATCGAACGCGAGGCAAATTTAAGCGGGCGGTTTCACGATAAGGGTGTGCACATTATCTCGGGCTATTTGCGCAGCCTGTTCGCGCAGGACAAGCCATTGTCATTAGCGGCTAGCATTTGCTTCGAGCAATCGTATTCGGGAGTGGATGGCGACAGCGCGAGCTCGACGGAAATTTATGCTTTGGCTTCGGCGCTCTCCGGAATCCCACTGCGGCAGGATATTGCCGTGACCGGATCGATGAATCAGCAGGGAGACATCCAAGCGATTGGCGGGATCAACGAGAAGATCGAGGGATTTTTTGATGTTTGCCGGATCAAAGGGCTGACCGGAACACAAGGCATCATCATGCCGGAGTCGAACGTCGAGGACTTGATGCTGCGTGAAGACGTGATGGACGCAGTGGCGGCGGGGAAGTTTCATATTTGGCCGGTGCGCAGGATAGAGCAAGGAATTGAGATTTTGACGAAGTCGGCCGCTGGGCGGCGCAATGAGGATGGCACATTTGAGGCGGGAACGGTTTTCGGATTGATGAATGAGAAATTGAGCGAAATGGCGAAGACGCTGAAACAGTTCGAATAGCATTTCTTCAGGAATTCCAGACCGCAGAGAATTCAACGAAAAGAAATAGACCGGCACGGGTGTCGTCAAGAGGGAAAAGACAGACAGACAAGAGTGTCTGCGCTACCGAGGCTCCGGAGGCGGAGCAATGTAGGCTTGGCGATGATCGATGCGATAGGCTGCGGTTGTCGATGGATCGGAACCGTTAGGCGTGGAGTTCACATTGGCAGGGCCAGTCACACGGACATCGAGCAGATGGAGCTTTGCGTCATGTACTGGTGGAACGAACCCTAAATTGTATTCGTGGCGGACGAGTTGTGCGACCTCCTTGAAGATTGCGGAAAAATCCTTGTTGGCTCTGGGGAAGTAGGCGCGGCCTCCATTGGCTTCGGCAATGGATTTTAAGGCTTCATCAGCTTGCGCAAAAACCTCGGCGGCGGCTTGCGCTTTTTCCGACGGGGGCGGATCTTTTTTGGAATGCTTTTTTTCGGGGGAATCGGCGCCACGCAGTTCGCCGCCGAGGGAGATGGCCAGGATGCGCACGTCGGTCGATTTCAGGCGGCCCAGAAGAATTTGCGCAGCGCCGGGTGGCGACGTGTCGACGCCGGTCGAGAGCAGGACAACGGACTTCTTGCCGGGAATGTGGGCGAGTGAATCGAGTGCAATGGCAAGGCTGGAGGCGAGATTTAACTGGCCGAATCCAACATTGAAGCGCAACTGGTCCAGCGCCGCAGGGGCGGTGAGCTTGTCTGCCGTGAAATCTAGAATAAGTTCGGGAGCGTCATTGTATCGGGCGATGGCGACGCGGTCGCCGGGCGAGAGGCCATCGAGGAGGGCATGGATCGCTTGAAGATGGCCGCCCTGAAGAAGATATACGGCTGGACCGGCTTCGATGAGGAGCAAAACCTGGGCGGGTTCGTCGACGCTGAAGAAATCCGTGATAGGTTGCTCGACACCGTCATCGAAGAGATGGAAGTCTTCGCGGTGAAGACCGCTGACGAATTGCCCGCGAGAGTCGGTGACGACGACTCCGACGTTGACGCGGTCCACGCTGATGTGGATGTTGGGAGGCGTCTGGGCGGGTTGCTGGCAAAAAGTGGCGGGTGCAAGCAAGAGAATACAAGGGATAAAGAGAAATGCGCGGCATCGAGGGGAAAGAAACATAGCCCGATTTGGCATCGTAGAATGGCGGTGAAAAAGACAGAAGCCCTGTCCGGCGCGAAGTTTCCAGAACGCGGAACAGGGCTTGTGATTTCTACCGGGCGAAAGCCGAAGCTCAGGCTAGGAGGGCTTGGTGGGAGCCGCAGTCGGAGGTGCCGCCGGAGCTGCAGCGGGAGCGGCGCTTGCGCCTACGTCTTTTGGCGTTGAGAGATAACCAGTCGCTTGGTTCTTGCCGACGTCGAAAACTACGATTTCGTAGGGAGCCATTCGCGAGGCGCCTTTGACATAAAACTGTATAGGCTCGCCAGCGGTCTTGTCCTTCTTTTCGATAGTGCGGTCATCCACCAATACGGTTAAGGTGTACTTGGATTTTTTTGGGTCCGTCTTGGTGAGAGTAAGGTTGGTCGGTCCAACCTTTTGGCCGTTTTTCGTTTTTGTGAGCGTGAATTCATAGTAGTTGCGGTCGCCGCGGCGCTTCAGCTCTTCGAGATCGTCGTGGTTGCGAGCGATGAGGCCGCTCATGACGCCCTCATCACCGGTCACACGTTCGAGCTTGCCCTTGGTGATTTCGAGATCACTCTTCGTCGCTTCGATATCCTTTTTCGCTCCGCCAACTTCGGTGGCTACCGCGCCAATTTGTTCCTGGCTTTCCTTCTTGACCTGCGACAACTGAGCGGTGAGCTTCTGATCCGCTTCCACTTGTTCCTTGCGAATGGATTCCGCGCGGCTCTTGGCCTGCGCCAGCTCGGCGACGGTCATACCCATTTTTTGTTCCGTGACCTCGATATGACCCTTCAGATCAGCAAGACGCGCATTGGCCTGTTCGAGTTGCGCGGTCAAGACTTTGTCCTGGTCCTGCTCTTTGGCAAGGCTTTGCTCGAGCCGGGTGATCCCGGAGTAACCGACATAACCAAGCGCGGCGATGGCAATAAAAAGCACGACGAAGAGCGCTGCGATCCAGCGCGGTGTTCCCGTGGATTCGTAGCGATAAGACTCTTCCGGACTCGGCACATTTGGAGAAATGCTCATTCCCCCTCCTCAGTCATGGCTCCAGGCTGAGATCTGGATGCCGGTAAAATTATCTACCGCAATTCGCGCCGTGTCTACGGGCACTGTCAGCGGGACTTACTTCGCGATGCGCGGGCTTTCCCTCCGGCCTTGCGGCGGGGGGAGCGCTCCGGCCAGCGAGCGAAAATCGAGGTGGTCAAACCGCCCCGGGGCGTAAATTCGCCGCGCACCACACACCATTCGGGACGAACGGCATCGACGATATCATGAAGAATCTTGTTCACGGCGTTTTCATAAAAGATGCCAAGATCGCGGTAGGCGAGAAGGTACATTTTGAGGGCCTTGAGCTCGATGCAGTCCTTGCGTGGCATATATTGGATGATGATAGTTCCGTAGTCTGGCATCCCTGTTTTGGGGCAAACGGAAGTGTATTCCGGAAAACGGGTGGTAATGACGTAGCCGGGGTATTGGTTGGGCCAGGTATCGAGCTTCGGTAATTTCGTTTCGATGCCCGCGCGGGCGTGGTCCGCTGTGTAGTCCGCCATGACGGCTCCTATTGTACGTTGTTCAGTGACTTACAGGCGACAGCCTCTTGCCGAAACGGGGTACATCCCCTATCCTCTAGCGAAGAGGGCCCCCCAAAATCTTTCGATGAACTGCCCAGCGTGTCAAGCAGAGGCCTGCCGGCGATCGAGGCGGCGGTCCGTTTCCGAATACTTGTTCAGCGCTGCGGGCGTTGTTCCCTGGCGTTGCACGGCTTGTGAGACGCGCTTCCACGCGCGAGCCATACCGCTCCGGCATATTTTTTATGCGAGATGCGGCATTTGCGGCAACCTGGAATTGCAGCGAATCGCCGCGGAAAAAGTTCCGGGAGTGACATCCGTGGTAGGACGCTGGCTGGGATTGCCTGCGGTGAGATGCGAGCCATGCCGGCATAAATTCTTTTCGTTGCGGCCGATGTTACCAACGGAACGGACAAGCGGAGTAGCGGCGAAGTACTGATTTAGTATCCGCGAGTTCTACCTTTAGAGTACCCGCCCAAGACAATACCGTACCTCAGGCACCGTACTATTTGCAGCCTGCCCCCAAAAGGCAAACTCCTCTAGCCTCATTGGGCACGGGAGGTGTCTGTGGAAACGAGCATACGTGTCCTGGTGGCTAACAGTCCCCGGCTGTTCCGGGAACTGGTGGTCTCGACCCTCTCGAAGCATGCGGGGATCAAGATCGTGGGGGAGGCAAAGAACGAGAAGGACGTCCCATCGTTGGTGGCAGAGACAAAACCTAATGTTCTTTTGATTGCGCTCGATGAATCGCGGAGGCGTCCGTTCATGTGCGATCAACTGCTACACAAGTTTCCAGGGTTGCGGATCGTCGCGGTAGCGCCGAACACGAATTTGGGGATTTTGTACTGGGCGTCGCTCGAGATTCATTCGACAACGATGGGGACGAGCAAAAACGTCCTGCTGAAAATGATGCGAGACAGTGTATCGCGGATGGAGGAGGAAGAACTTCATGAAAGGGACTTCATTCCGACCGCGGGATGAGATTTAGACGAATAGGGCGGCGCAGGGAAGATTGTTGTTTGGCGCGTCCAACCTAGTCGATTGGTTTTCGTGGCGCTTTCTTGCAAGAGCCTGCCGCGCGAAGCGACGCATCCTGGATCGACCTTGGTGCCGCAATTGACTCCCATGTAAGAAAAACCGCACAAGCTCCGCCCTGGATGACGCAACCAAGGGCTTGAATGGTCTTCCGCCTTTCTTGCGAGCCGCACCGGCTCTGGCGCCGCTACCTTATTTACTTACGGAATTTACGGAACGGAATTTATAGCCATGAACATGCTGGAATCTCTGGGCCTCAAATGATTTTCTTAGTTCACACATTTGATCGGGCGGGTTCGGAAGGGGGAGCTTAAGGACGGTTGCTTGCTCAAGCCCGTGGACCATGCGAAAATGGCAGTGCTTACCGGTCTGTACGGACACGCAGCACTCTGGCGCTATCGTCTAGGGGTCTAGGACACCGCCCTCTCACGGCGGTAACACGGGTTCGAATCCCGTTAGCGCTACCAACCTTACCTTGAGCTTACGTTACTCGCCGCGAAGTTTCAGGCACAGGCAAGATACAGACGGGAAGTTCACGCCAAGTTGGTTTGCACATGTGCCGCCGCGGGTCGCGCTCGCTGGCCCGCAATGGCACCCTTGCAGGCAGCGCGAACACGTAGGCCTCTCTCAGTCCCCGCGGCACTCCAAATGACAGGTAAAAAAGGGTTTAGTGCCTCGTTTTACACGTTAGGTACTCCGTACTATGAGGGTACTAGTACGGAACACTGTCCTTCCCAAAACGTGACAACCCTTGTTCCATTTCGGACACTAGAAGCATGGCAAGGCCTCTCTCAGAGCTCCCAGAGTCCGCGTATTCAACCAGGTCGTTGAATACGACACCGGTCCGCCACATACGGAACACGGCGATCGTCTCCCGCGAAGTTGCTGGTGAGACGATAGTTGTACCCATTTGCCGTGGTGTGGGGGATCTCGATTCCGTTTACACGTTCAATCCGGTTGGTCGAGGCTTGTGGCGACTGCTCGAAAATGGTCTATCAGCAGAGGAATTGGCGAATTGGGTCGCCAGGCATTACGAAGTGGATGCGAAACAGGCCTTGTTAGACGTTCAGAGCTATCTGGCTGAACTCCAGGAAATAGGCCTGGTTCGTACGGTTTAGTCGGTCCCCTCCTTCTCGGCTTGCCTTCACATAGGCACGACGCTCGAAGTGTGGGATGCCCGCATTTGTAGTAAGTACTGAGAGTACTAGAATTTAGTCTAGAAAGAGAAGAGTCGGACGTGCAAACGGCAGGATATGGCGAATTAACGAGCCTGGTTCACCAGCGCTTCCTGGGGAAACGGGCGCCGCTTGAGGTTTCTATCGAGGTCACGCGCCGATGTCCTCTCGACTGCCTCCATTGCTACAACAACCTGCCGATGAGCGACCAGGCGGCGCGCGCCGCGGAACTCACCTTCGATGAGCATTGCCGACTGCTCGATGAGCTCGTCGAGGCAGGGTGCTTGTGGCTGCTCTACACCGGCGGCGAGATTTTTGCGCGCAAGGACTTCCTCGAGATTTACACCGAAGCAAAGAAGCGCGGCTTTCTGATTACGCTGTTCACGAACGGCACGATGATCAACCCGCGCATCGCCGATCACCTCGCCGAATATCGGCCGT
>DATEWL010000220.1:0-3340 GCA_035258025.1 Candidatus Acidiferrum sp.
GTTCGCGTCGGCTGGGCATTTGGCGCGTTTAAGGTATGGCAAAACATTCAGGATTCACGAAACAACCACTGCTTCGTCTATACAGAAGGACGACCTGTTGACAATCAACAGGAGCAAGCGTAGTCTCCTGTTGAACGTCAAAAGGAGAATCGTCATGGCGCAGGCGCGCGGCGAAGTATTGCAAGGCACGCTCGACTTGATCGTGCTCAAGACTCTCGATGCCCTTGGCTCTCTGCACGGCTACGGGATCGCCGTGCGCATTCAACAAGTTTCCGCGGACCTGCTCAAACTCAACCAGGGTACGCTTTACCCCGCGCTGTTGCGGCTTGAACAGCGCGGGTGGATTTCCTCGAAATGGGGCGTGTCCGACAACAATCGCAAAGCCAAGTATTACTCGCTCACACGAAGCGGGCGAAAACAACTTCTTGCGGAGACGGAAATCTGGGAACGCATGGCTGCGCTCATGACGCGTTTGCTCGGTCGCGCCGAAGGAGCATAGATGGGGCGGTTACGTATTTTCACAATGCGATTGGCAGGAATCTTCCGCAAACGGAGTCTGGATCGAGAACTCGAGATCGAACTGCGTTCTCACATCGATGCGCTTGCTGAAGAGAACATCCGCCGCGGTATGAAACCAGAGGAAGCACGCCACGCCGCCCGCCGCGAATTCGGCGGCGTGGAACAAACTAAAGAGCTTTATCGCGAACGCCGCGGCCTCCCGTTTTTTGAAACACTTTTCCACGACATCCGCTTTGGTGCGCGGATGCTCGCCAAGAATCCCGGATTCACTATCGTTGCGGTTCTCGCACTCGCGCTCGGCATCGGCGCCAACACCGCGATTTTCAGCGTCGTCAAAGCCGTTCTGGTGCGCGGCCTACCCTTTAAAGATCCTGCGCAGCTCGTCCGAGTCAACGAAAGCGTTGCCAAGGGCGGCCGCTCTCCCGTCGCCTATCCGAATTACCTGGACTGGCGCGCTCAGAATAGTGTTTTCGAAGAGATGGCTGCGTTCGGCGATTGCGAAATGATCCTCGATGGAAAAGACAAGTCTGACCGCTTGGACTGCGAACAAGTCAGCGACACCTATTTCCACCTGCTTGGGGTTTCCGCAGTTCTCGGCCGCACTTTCACTTCGGAGGAAAACGCGATCCCGATGAAACACGCCGTAGCGCTGATCGGCTATGGCCTGTGGCAGCGCCGCTTCGGCTCCGATCCGCAAGTCCTTGGCAAACCTATCCGCCTGAATGCTTACGAATACAAGATCGTCGGCGTACTCCCAAAGGGCTTTCTCGGCTATTCGGATTTAGCCGAAGTCTGGATCCCAATGATGATGAGGGATGCGGCGTGGCCGCAGGTCGCAAAGTACGATTATCTGCACACCCGCGACATTCACTTTCACAAAGTGCTCGCGCGTCTGAAGCCGGGCGTGTCCATCGCGATGGCGCAAACGCAAATGGAAACGATTGCGGCGCGTCTTGCAAAGGCCTATCCCAAGGAAAACCGCGAACGCGGCGTTCTGGTGACTCCCGCCACGGAAGACTACGTGCGAAGCTTCCGTTCACCGTTGCTTGTCTTGCTCGGTGCGGTCACCTTCGTACTTCTCATTGCGTGTGCCAACGTCACCAATCTTATCCTCACTCGCAGCGCGGCCCGTGATCGTGAGCTCGCCATCCGCCTGGCGCTTGGCGCCGGGCGTGGTCGCTTGATCCGGCAATTTCTTGCGGAAAGCTTGCTTCTCACGCTTGGTGGCGCGCTAGCTGGCGTTGCACTCGCCTTTTGGGGCCTTGATCTGCTCGTCTCCGTTCTGCCCGTAACGTTTCCTTCGTTCACGCACGTCAGTTTGGACAGCGGCGTGCTTTTCTTTGCGTTTGCTCTCGCGGCGGGCACAGCGCTGCTGCTGACCATACTTCCAGTTCTCAATTCTGCTCGGGCCGACGTAAATGAGTCGCTCAAAGAATCCTTGAAAAGCTCCACAAGCTTGCGAGGCCGGCAGACGGGACGCCTCCTCATCGCTTCTGAAGTAGCGCTCGCCCTCGTACTCATGATCGGAGCAGGGCTCATGCTCCGCAGCCTCGGGCATCTGCTGGCGGACAGCCTCGGTTTTCAACCCGATCATCTCGCGACTTTGCGATTCTACGTCCCCGATCGAAAGTACGAAGGTGACGGACAAAACCGGTTCGGTCCCGAATTGGCCGAGCGCATTGCACAATTCCCCGGTGTTAAATCAGCAGCGGCTACTTTCATCGATCCATTTCTTTGGGGCGGTTTCCAGCGCGGCTTTATCGTCGAAGGCCATGCGCCCATCTCCAACGCCGAGGCGGATACGGTTTATTACCAGGAGGTCGGTCCGAACTATTTCCACACAATGGAGATTCCACTCATGCAAGGCCGCGATTTCTCAACCAGGGATTCTCTTTCCACTTCCGGCGTCGTGATGGTCAGCGAATCTTTTGCGCGGCGCTATTGGCCCGGTCAGGATGCTGTTGGTAAGCGCATCAGGTATGGCGGAGCGGATTCCACCAATCCGTGGTTGCAAGTCATCGGCGTCGCTGGGAACGTTAAATACAACTCGCTGCGCCAGGATCCCGAAGCCGAGCCAGTCATCTACGGTGCGCTGCTCCAAAGCGAAGTCATCATCAACATGAGCCTCGTCGTGCGCACGCATAATTCCCCGGAAGCCATGCTCGGCCCGCTACGCGAGGAAATGCAGCGCATCGATCCTGCCATTCCTGTCTACAACGTAGCCACCGTGAGCGAGCGTATGCACAAAGATTCTGCTGAGACGCGTTCATACGGCTTACTGCTTGCTCTCTTCGCGGCGCTCGCCTTGGTTTTGGCCGCTGTTGGCATCTACGGCGTGATGAGCTATTGGGTCACCCAGCGAACCCGCGAAATGGGCATTCGCCTGAGCTTTGGCGCGAAACCCAGCGACCTCCATCGGCTCGTCATCGGCGAAGGCATTCGTCTGGCCCTCGCAGGGATCGCCGCCGGGGCACTCGGAGCCGTCTTGGTGACACGCGCTATGGCAAGTCTTCTCTACGGCGTGAAGCCATTCGACCCAGTTCTCTTTGCGGTGCTGGCCGCCGGACTCACCGTCGTGGTTATCTTGGCGTGTTACATCCCCGCGCGCCGCGCGACAAAAGTTGATCCCATGGTTGCTCTGCGCTACGAGTGACCATACAGCGTCCACACATCGTGCTAAAATCTCCGCCCAATGGGCCGCCTCTGCTCTTCCCGTTTCGAGCGAGCGGCGCGACAACTGGGCTGGATGCGCATCGCCGGTCTCGATGAGGCTGGCCGCGGCGCGCTCTTCGGCCCTGTCGTTGCCGCCGCGGTCATTCTC
>DATEWL010000221.1:0-3094 GCA_035258025.1 Candidatus Acidiferrum sp.
CACATTTCGAGTTCATTGATTGCGTAGGATGGAATGTAGTTGCTTCCGACCAGCCAGGGTTGCTGAGCATACCAGTCATTCGCGGTTTTTTCTGTCCAATGGGCTGTCTGCGCTTGCGAACAAAACGCGAACCCAAGACTGAGCACGATGCCAACGAGAAGGCGTTTCATCCTAGTTGTTTCTCCTCGTTTCGCGTTGCAACTCACAGGGCTCCAGCCTTTTGCAACTCATCCTTCAGACCGGCCCAGCTCTGACGCGTGGATTCCTCGGGCGTGCCTGCACCGCGCCAGTGGGTTTCCAGACTGACGGCGTAGTGGTAGCCGTCGCGCTTCAGCGCCGCAAACTGACCCGTCCAATCAATAATGCCGCGCCCCATCGCGGCCCAATCATAATCTTTGCCGTCTGGCTTCTTCGAGACATCCTTGCAATGGCAGTGGCCGATGCGTTCTTTCGGCAGCAGCGCGTATCCATCTGGATATGCGTTTTCGCCGCGCGACGCCGCGTTTCCCGGGTCCCAGTTCAACATGAGCGAAGGAGACTTCACCTCCGCAAGAACTTTGGCGGCTTCCGCCGCCGTGCCGGTATTGCACGCGGCTTCATTTTCGAGCAACAGCGTCACGCCTTTCTTGCCTGCCACGCCCGCGGCGGCAAGGAGTTTTTCATTCATGGCGGCACGATACGGTGCTTGATCTTCAAGTCGCCAAAAATCGAAGCAGCGCACACGGTCGGTTTGGAATGCTTTTGCTAGCGCGATGCTGCGCTCGAGGACTTCGTCCTGCTGTTCGTAAGTGAAATCGGCGCTGAACTGCGCACCCTTGGGGCTGTACTGGGATTTTGGCGCGCCGGGCCAATCCACCTTGAAGAGCGGGCTGGCGATGTCCGTTACGCGCAATTTATATTTTTCGAGAATGCGGCGCGCTTCGCCAACTTCTTTGGCATCGAGGTTGAGAATGTTTTTGTTCCACATCGCGCGCAGCTCGATCCACTCCAGACCAAACTCGCGCGAAATGACTTCGCAGGAACGGCCGAAGTCTTGACTCACCTCATCGTTGATAACGGCAATGCGAAACGGGGAACTCATACCTTCAACCCCAGCTTTTCTTCAACGTAATTCCTGTTGATGATCGCCGATTCCTTTGGCGTTCGAGCCTTGTCTGGCACAGCGTCCAGCTCAACAATGCCCCATCCACGGAAACTGATTTTGCGAAGCGCCTCGATCACCGCTGGAAGATTCACCTGACCTCGCCCGAGTTCCACGAAGCGATAAGATTGCTTAGCATCGACGCCACCCGGCAGCCGCTCGACATCTTTCAGGTGGAGAAAGAGAAGCCGGTCGCTGTATTTTTCAACGGCCTTCGCCGGGTCGCCGCCGCCTTGAAAATAATGCGCTACGTCGAGCTCCAGCTTTGCATAGCGAGGATCGACAGCCGCCATGATTTGCTCCACGCCCTCGGGAGTTTCTCCCATGCTTCCCATGTGGTTGTGATAGCCGAGTTGCACGCCGAGATCGGCGGTTCGTTTTCCAACCTCTGTCAGCAACACGCCCAACCGTTTGTAGTCGGCCGCCACGATCGCGCGATCCTTAGGCTTCTCATCAATGATTTGAAGATAGAGCCCACCCGCATCGCGAAGAAATTTCGCGTTCGCCACGTGCTTCGCGATTTCCGAAGTCTCGATAGCAGGATCGATGCTGAGATTTCCGCTCGACAAGGCAACCATCTTGAGATGGTGGTTGTCGAACACTTCACGCAGAGCAGCGCCGCTACCGAACTCCTGAACGCTGTTCGAACGAATTTGAATTCCCGGGAATCCCACCGAAGCGATGTCCTCGATCGCCTGACGATCGTTCCCACCCCAGGTGATGGCGGCATAGCCAATATGAAGTTCGAACGGCGCCGGAGGAATTGGCGCGTCAAAGTAAGTCAAATCCACTGGCGGATACAGCCTCTCTCGAGCAATCAGCCATCCAGGCGGAAAAGCCGCCGCGGCGGTCAAAGCTCCCATTCCAGCTAGAAATTTACGGCGTGGTTTGTGAACGTCCATTTGCGCTCCTCTCGGCGTTTTGTATGCAGACAAGATACAGCAATCGGCGGATTGTGAACATTTTTCTCAGTGCGCGAAGCGAATGCTCAAAGTTGCGGTTGAACACGCGCTCCGCGACGAACGTTTGCCACCACTCCTATCAGCCCGTATGATTTCATCGAAGCAGGTTTGAGTGTTCGTTAAGGAGCAGTTCGAGGTCTTGATGTCCCAGGAAACGGCACCAGCTCATCCTCACATCAACCCCTGGATCATCGCTATCTCGGTGATGCTCAGCACCTTCATGGAAGTGCTGGACACCACTGTCGTAAACGTCTCGCTCCCCCACATTGCCGGCAGCCTCTCCGTGACGGTCGACGAAGCCACCTGGACCCTGACTTCCTATCTCGTTGCCAACGCCATCATTCTGCCGCTAACCGGCTGGCTCTCCAACTTTTTCGGCCGCAAGCGCATGCTGATGCTTTCCGTCACCGGCTTCACAATCGCGTCTTTCTTGTGCGGCCTTGCTCCCAGCCTTCCGTTCCTAGTGGTTTGCCGCATCATTCAAGGTGCATGTGGCGGCGGCCTACAGCCCATCTCGCAAGCGATTCTGCTCGAATCTTTCCCGCCTGAAGACCGTGGCAAGGCCATGGGATTCTGGGGACTTGGCATCGTCGTCGCTCCCATGCTCGGCCCGGTCCTCGGCGGCTGGCTCACTGATAGCCACTCATGGCGCTGGGTCTTCTACATCAACGTGCCCATCGGCGTCGCCTCTATCGTGATGACGTCTCTCTTCATCTACGATCCTTCCTATATCCGCCGCGCTTCGCAAAAAATCGACTACTGGGGCATCGGCCTTCTCGCCGTGGGAATTGCCACTCTGCAAATCGTCCTCGATAAAGGCCAGGAAAAAGATTGGTTCGGCACGGATTGGATTACCGCGGTCGCCATCGTCGCCGTCGTCACGCTGGTTGCGTTTCTCATCTATGAACTCCACATCAAGGATCCGGTCGTCAATCTACGCGTCTTCAAAGACCGCACCTACTCCAGCGGCGTATTCCTTATGTCTCTACTG
>DATEWL010000222.1:0-5377 GCA_035258025.1 Candidatus Acidiferrum sp.
ATCGATGGATCCTTCTCACCGCCGTTTTCTTTCAGCACTGGCGGGTGGGCTCCTTGCGGTGGGGAGGCAATAATCTTGTAGCGGCCTGCTTCCAAGTCCGAAATACGAAATTCCCCAAGATCGTTCGTCGCTCCGTTGCCGAAGCTATGGGAATTCCGTCTCTCTGCAGCTGAACCTTTCCTGATTGCCGAGACGCTGACATCCCGCATCGGGTCCCCGTCCAGGTCTACGATCTTTCCAGTGATTACGGCTGCAGGCTGCATGTGCAAGATCAACTCATTCTTCCCGCTGCCCGCCTGCACCGAAATAGAAATTCGGCGGCCGCCGATGACGGACTGCACAAATCCTGGGCGTTCCACAGCGACGTCGTACTGTCCCGGCTGCACATCATCAATCCCGAATTGTCCGTCGGCATCGGTAACGGCCGAATATTTCGCGTCGCCGCCCCCTTTTCGTCCGTTCAACTGCACGTTTGCCTTCCTTACCGGTTGCCCGTCCGGCTCCTGTAAGACCTTGCCTTGTATGCTTGGCGCGGATGCTTGTTCTGGCGGGCTAGTCTGCATGGCAGGGGCGATGGGAAACAAGAACAGAGAAAATAGAAGGATCAGGAGTTTCAAGAAGGCCTCCCGCAAGCACACTCTCACTCGGCCAAATCGACGAAAGGTAGTTATATCACGATAATATTAACCTGAGGTATGACGAAGAAGGTGGTTGGTGGATGCCCTAATCTCAGATAATTACTGGCGCAAGCGCTTCCAGCCCACCAACGCACTCAACGTTTGATTAAGCGTACAAATCAGAACCAACCCACAACCAGAATTGTATTGACACGGCAATCATCTCCCTGGTACTCTATTCCCGTTCAGAAGTGCGCCTCGCTTCCGCGAGACTCCCCCAAAATCCCAAATTTTCTTTCTGGAGACTTCCATGTCCACCAATCGCTCCGTTGACCGCTCTGCGGTCACACATGCAAAGGACCGCGCGTCCTTGTGCTCTTTCACGTTCGCCGATGGCCGCCGTTGCCGCAGTCCACGCCGCGACAGCCATCCGCATCTCTGCACCTTCCACGCCCGCAAGGAGGCGCAAGCCCTCGGAGGCGAAGAGGCCGGCAAGGACATCGCCTTTTTTCTTTCCGGTGAGTATGTGTCTGCTGGCGACCTAACCTTCGCACTGGGGCGCCTCTTTTCCGCCGTCGCCCAGGGCCAAGTCAAATCCAAAACCGCTTCCACCCTTGCCTTTCTCGGCCAAACGCTCGTCCAGAGCCTCCATCTCGCCCAGAATGAATACATCAGCGCCTTCGGCACCGCTTCCTGGAAGGACACTGTCCGCAACAATTTCGACCAGTGCGGCAATCACCAGTGCCCGCCTGATCCGGCCCCCGTTCTAAAAAACTCCTCTCAATCCGCTCCGCCTGAAATAGCGGCTCAACCAGTCCCTGTCGAACCATCCACCCCAAAATCCGAATCCAACACGGCCACAAATTAGCCCCAAAATTCGCTCTTTTCTAACTCCCTTAGAATGAGCACTCGCAAAAGTGCAACAAAATAAACAACTTTATCGATTATTTAGAATGAACACTTATGCAAAAACCCAGGGGGAGGCGTCCGGGTGGGACGGTGGTACAGTACAGACCGGGCACATGCCGGACCGGGGGCATCCCTGTCACTTTTCTTAGTGAGGTGGGGACAGCCAGCCCCTGCACCGTCCCATGTGCATTTTGCATGCGATGAATAGTCCTCCTCCACGTTTCGCGACACACGGAAAACGAAATATCAATCTTCATGCACCCTCACTCCACAAACACAAAAAAAGAGGTGCCCTCCTCGTGGAGAGCACCTCTTTCGTCTAGGTTGGAAAAACTTACGACTTCGGCTTCGCGCCGGCCTGTGTCTTGGCATTGTGCTTCTTGTTGTAGATGTTCTTCGACGCTGCGTTCTGTTCCTTGTTCACTTGCGTCTTCTCGCCAGGTGTCAGCTTCCCGCCATTCGCTGCGCGGTCCGCTTTCACTTGCTGGTTGATGCCCTTCTGCTGATTCTCCAGCTTCGCCGTCTCGCCCGCCGTCAATTGCCCGCTCTTCACGCCCTGCGCGATACGGTCCTGCTGGTTCTCCTGGCGCTGGCCCACTTCGCTCTTGCCAGTATTAGCTGTTTTGGCGTTGTGCTTGTCTTGATAAATCTGCTTGGAGACGCCGTTTTGCTGCTTGTTGATCTGCGTCTTCTCAGCCGAAGTCAGCTTTCCGCCGTTCGCCGCGCGGTCTGCTTTGGTTTCGCCGTTGATCGCCGCTTCCTTGGTCTCAAGGTTGGCGGTTTCGCCGGCGGTAAGTTGACCACTCTTCACACCGTTCGCTATGCGGTCCTGCTGATTTTCTTTCCGCTGCGCGATGCTCGGATCGGGCTTCGCCGCGGGCGTTGCCGGCTGTGTAGCAGGCGCCGGCGCGCTCGAGCTCTGCGTAGACGATTGTCCTTGCGCCATTGCCGCCGTTCCCACCATCAACACTGCCATCGGCAAGGCGCTCCACTTCAACCAAGTGAGTTTCATATCTCTCTCCTGTACGTTCCATTTCAAATTCGGGGATTTCCGGGACACTAGGTAATACCCAAGCGTAGGAGGAAAGTTGTGGTCGGACTACTGGTCGAAAGTGCAGTTTTTTTATTTTGGAAAAACTTTTCCGCTACTCTTTGAACACAATTTCCCGGTGGCCAACCAAAAGAAACTGCGTAGGTGCGCTTTAATCCCGAGGTTCTGCTCCGTGTGCGTGCAATAGCTCGTCAACTTCCGCGTAACCCGACGGATACTCGACGCCTCGAACGGTGGCTCCCGATTTGAGTAACGCTTCCACCGACTCCGGCGTTCGTCGTTGCTTCCAGTACGAGTCCACGCAAGCCCGCACAGCGAGCATTAGTGGCGTGCGTCCCTTCGCGTCCAGAGCATTCACCGTCGCTCCGTGTTCAAGCAAAAACTTTGCCGTCGAAGGCCATGCGCGCCACGCCGCCGAGTGCAGCGCCGTGCTGTTCTTCGCGACATCAAAATAAGGATCACCATCTTCGGTCACTGCGTTCACGTCAACACCGAGATCGAGCAGATGCCGGACGCCATCCGTATTCCCGACGCCCGCGAACTCCGCAAGCAGCTTGCCTCCCTGCGCCACCAATTCGCGAACCAACTCCGGCTCTTGCTCCGCAATAGTTCGCACCTTTGCCGAAACATTTCTAGCGCAGGCGGCAATCAATCGCTCCACGCCCTGCAGCTCGATCGCAATGCCGCGCCGTTCCATCAAATCCAGCGCATCGCCGCGCCCTCTTCGCGCCGCCATAGCGACCCCCGACATCGCAGGGCTAGCTGTCTGCCGCGTGTCCGGCCGCTCCGCAACAAGCATCGGGTCCGCGCCATGGTCCAGCAGCGCCTCGATGATGCTGATGCTGTTGTCGCGCAGCAGCGCATGATGAAACGCTGTCCTTCTCCAATGTGTTGCTCGATTCGGATCACTTCCGTGCCCCAGCAGCCATTTGATCCCTTCGTAGTCGTGCCAGTCGGTCTTGCGCAGCAGCAACGTCGTCAAGCTTGTATCGTTCAACTTCCCGCTCTCCACCAGAATCTTCAGTACCGTGTTGTCGTACGTTTCCACCACATGGTAAGGAGTCTCCCCGTCGTTCGGATCGGCGCCGCGCTCCAGCAGCAGCCGTGTCAGCTCCGGATGCTGGGCGAGTCCTGCAGCGCCATAAATCGCGCTCTCCCACTCAGGATGCGGCTCATGATCCACTTCCATCCACCCAGTATTCGCGCTTGCTCCAGCACCCAGCAGGGCTTTGGCCGACGCGACGAAACCGTCGGATCTCGCGCGATCGAGCCGCAAATACCTGGAGAAACACAAATGGGTCAGTGCATCCCATCCATACGGGCCGGCCTTCGCCGTCGCGTTGCGCGCATCAAGCACAAGGAACCGACGCACAGCTGCAGCGTCGCCAAGAATAGCCGCCGTATATATGTTGCTGCTCGCCACCTCGGGATGCGCCGCCAGTATCGCCTCGGCGCGCTCCAGAGTCCCAGAGCTATGCCCGGCGTCGCGCGGAACACACGCCGCACGAATGAAAGCCGCTACCGTATCGGCCATTTCTAAACGTAGCTGAGCCACCAGTCCTTCTTCCTAGCTTTGAGATCGGCGAACCACCGGCATGGGAAATACAACAGCACGATCGCCACCGCCCAGACAGCGTACAGCAGCCCGAGGTTCCACGTGTACCCTTCGGGCGGCCACGGATTGCCCATCGGATGATTAGTGAAGAGCCAGGGGCTCACCGCGCCTAGTCTGATCTTCGAAACTACCAGCGCCAGGACGTGGATCAATGGGATGTGGAGCATGTAGAAAAAGAATGGCACGCGGCCAAAGACGGAGATCCAACGGACGAAGGTCCCGCGCGCGCCTTCGAGCAGCGGGATCAACGCAATAATAGGACCGAGCGTCATAAGGAGAAAGGCCAACGATGCCGGGTACTTAGTGGTGTTCAGGAAAGCGAGGAGCGCAGGCATTGGCGGTGAGCCGTTCGGCCCCTGCGCTGCGGCGTGCCAGGGGCGCGGATCGCCGTAGAGGTTAAATCCCCTCAGCGCCAGGAAGAGTCCCGTGGCTCCGAGCCCAATCGCCAGACAGAGGCGGTTTCGTCGCGAAGGTTCCATCGTCAAGATTTTGCCAAACGCATAACCCGCCGCCATAACCCCGATCCACGGAATGATCGAGTAGAGCACAATGAGGCTGGGACCGTCGGCTCCGAACTGTACCGGCCCGGCAAAGAACCCCACATAGAGAATCTTCCATAGTCCCGACAGTCGGTTATCGGGAAGCGCCGGAATCAGTTTGCCGAGGTATGGATCCATCAGGTTGTGAGCGGAGATGATGACGACGCCGATCGTCCCCACCAGTGCGAGAGGCAGTTTCACCAGCCCTGCCAGCAGGATCATGCACCAGCCGATAACCCAGATGACTCCAGCCATTTCGTAGTGCGCAAAATCGAAGTTGAAGGTCCACGCCACGCGGAGGAAAGTCAGTTCGAGGAAGATGAGCCAAACGCCTCGGATCAAAAGATGCCGGGAGAGGTCCGCATGCTTCCGGCCGTAGAAGAAGGCACTGGTTCCTGCCAAGAAGATAAATGCCGGGGCGCAGAAGTGGGTGACCCAGCGGGTGAAGAAGATGCCCGGTGTTGGGCCGCCGGCGGGAAGGCCCGAATAGACTCGCGCATGGTCGATTGCCATCAGGATCATGACCGCGCCGCGGATCAGATCAATGGACGCGATCCGGGACATGAACGTGGCGGACGGTTCCACTCGGGTGGCGGGAAGGGTTGCACTCATGATTTCCCTCCATCGCGCTGGAGGAGCTCCATCT
>DATEWL010000223.1:0-4946 GCA_035258025.1 Candidatus Acidiferrum sp.
GGATTTCGTAGAGGCTGTGCTCTTCGTCGAAAGCAACCTTGCCTTCGAGCTTGAGTTTGGCCTTGTCCACTTCCCTCAAAAGCTTTTCTAGCGCTTTCTTGTCTTCGAAATCTGTCTTTTTCTCGAGGCCGCTCTGCGCAAGCAACTCGACCAGCCCCGGCTCGCGCAAACGCCGGCCTAGTTTCGCCGCCGCGGCTTCGTACTCCTGCACATTAAGGAGAAACTTCGTCAGCCCCGCGCCTTCGAGTGACACGCCTTCTTTTGCTTTCACGACGTGATCTTCCGTGGCGCGCTTCATCAGTTCGTGCGCGAATTCGCGTTCGTCGCGGATATATTTTTCGGTTTTGCCGCGCTTCACGCGATAGAGAGGCGGCTGCGCGATGTAAATGTGGCCGCGATCGATCAGCTCCTTCATGTGGCGGAAGAAAAAGGTGAGTAGCAGCGTGCGGATGTGCGAGCCATCGACGTCCGCATCGGTCATCAGAATCACTTTGTGATAGCGCAGCTTGCCCGCGTCAAAGTCATCCTTGCCGATACCGGTGCCAAGCGCCGTAATGATGGCGCGGATTTCTTCGTGGCCGAGCATTTTGTCGTAACGCGCTTTTTCGACGTTGAGGATTTTGCCCTTGAGCGGCAGGATGGCCTGAAATTTTCGATCGCGGCCCATTTTCGCCGAGCCGCCGGCGGATTCTCCCTCAACGACAAACAGTTCGCATCGCGAAGGATCGCGCTCTTGGCAATCGGCGAG
Organism: Candidatus Acidiferrum sp.; assembly: GCA_035258025.1. Taxonomy (GTDB): domain Bacteria; phylum Acidobacteriota; class Terriglobia; order Acidiferrales; family UBA7541; genus Acidiferrum. The sequence goes on from DATEWL010000223.1 coordinate 749, forward strand.
CTTGCCGGGCAGGCCGCTTGAATCCATGGCGGACTTGCGGCGCGTCAGTTCACGGGCTTTGCGCGCAGCTTCGCGGGCGCGCGCGGCATCGATGCACTTGGAAATGATCCGGCGAGCTACTGTGGAGTGCTTGTCGAACCATTCGCCCAGCTTTTCGTTGACGAGTTGCTCGACGTCGCCCTTGATGTCGCTGTTCAGCTTGCCCTTGGTTTGTCCTTCAAATTGCGGCTGCGGCAAGCGCACGGATACCACTGCCACGAGACCTTCGCGAACGTCGTCGCCTGTGATGGTCACTTCGTCTTTTTGTTCTTTCAGCATGCCCGCGGACGAGGCGAAATTGTTGATCGTGCGCGTCAGCGCGGAGCGAAAACCGGAGAGGTGCGTGCCGCCATCCACCGTATTGATGGTGTTTGCGAAGGCGAAAACATTCTCGCCGTACGTGTCATTGTATTGCAGCGCGATTTCGATTTCGACAGTGCCGCGCTTGCCCTCGATGTAGATCGGCGAATCATGCAGCGTGGTCTTCCCGCGGTTAAGGTGCTTGACGAACTCGCCGATGCCACCGGTAAAGCGGAATTCCGAGGTTTTCTCCGTGCGTTCATCGGTAAGGGTGATTTTCAGCCCTTTGTTCAGGAAGGCCAGTTCTCGCAAGCGTTGCGAAAGTGTGTCGAAACTAAAAACGGTTTTGTCAAAAATAGTATGATCTGGATGAAACGTGACACTTGTGCCCGTCTTGCGCGTTTTGCCTGTCTGCTTCAGCTTCGTGGTCGGCTTGCCTTTTTCGTAGGACTGTTCCCACACCGCGCCATCGCGCGAGATTTCCAGTTCGAGCCTGTCCGAAAGCGCGTTTACGACGGAAACGCCGACGCCGTGCAAACCGCCGGAAACTTTGTAGGTGTCGCTGTCGAATTTTCCGCCGGCGTGCAGGACCGTGAGCACCACCTCCGCCGCTGGTCGCTTTTCCGTGGCGTGCATGTCGACAGGGATTCCGCGGCCGTTATCGACCACAGTGACCGAATCATCCGCATGTACCGTGACATTGATTTCGTCCGCGTAGCCGGCCATCGCTTCGTCGACCGAGTTGTCGACGACTTCCCACACCAGATGGTGCAGGCCCATGTCTCCCGTCGAGCCGATGTACATCGCGGGACGCAGACGCACGGCTTCGAGACCGCCGAGGACTTTGATCGATTTCGCGTCGTATTGATGACCCGGAACTTTTCCGGCCACCGTCTCTTTATCGCCCATGTATGCTCCTGACGAAACTCTTAGCGCCCAAAGACGGACCCCGAGCCTTGCGGCGGGCCTCAGCGCTTAAAACCTTTGCTCAAACTTTTGTGAAGCGAGGAAAGGCGTGCTCGTGGAATGCTCCGTACGTCGCCTTACCCTTTGATTCCGGATTCATCGAACGAATCCAGAACTCGTAGGGTTCCTGCTCCATCCCATCTCGCGCAGCGAGACGTGGCGAAGACTTCATAACTCCAAGGTTCCGGCTCACTAGCTCCTGGCGCGAAGCTAAATTGCAGTGCCGAAATTACTTGGCCGACGTGCCGATTGGGAGGTAACCGAACTGCGAATCGACAGCCAACAAATTGTACTTGATCGGACGCCGTTTCTCAAGGCCAGAAAAGGTGACAAGCCTTCCGTAAACCACTTATTTTGTGCCATTTAGACTTACCTTTGCAGGCTTGGATGACTTCGCTGGGAATTCAAGTCTGGCGTGAAATCCGATCGGTTTTTTTCGCTGGAATTGGTGTTTCGAGCATTCAGCGAATCGTCTCGAAAACCGCCTGAAATCTCGCATCGTAGCGCTTTTCCATTACGTCAATTTCTGGGCGCAATTCTTAGTGCGTTGCGAGCATTACGTGAGTGCCGCGAACAAAAAGGATTTTCTGATTAGTCAAGGCGGTTGAAACAATGGAGTTTTGCGGAGGCAATTGCGTCGAAAAACAGGTTTGAGGTTCCAACTTGGAACCTCAAGGAAGGCGCGTTGCAGAATATATTATTCACTTGGCTAAATCACACCATGGATAGTTTATCGGTACAATCGTGGGGATGGGCGCTGAGTCAGATGCGCATCGGCATGATGATGTAGCGGTAGCGGTAGGATTCGTCGGCGAGCGGGCGCATCTGGCCAGCGGATTGTTCGTCCTTTAGCTCGATGCTGATTGGACCATCGGCGGCGGCGGCGAGAAAATCGAGCATGTAAGATGAATTGAAACCGATGCTGATCGCATCGCCTTTGTATTCCTTCTCGATGTTTTCTTTGGCCTCGCCGTATTCGGGACTTGAAGCGGAAATCTCAACACCTTCTTTGGAGACGGCCAGTTTGACCGCATGCGAACGCTGATCGGCGAGTTGCGATACGCGCCGGACCGCATCGCTGAGCTCCACGCGCTCGAGGACCACGGTCTTGCTATTGTCGCGAGGGAGCACCGCTTCGTAATTCGGAAACTGGCCGGTAAGGATTCGCGAAATCAAGAGCCGGTGGCCAACCTGAAAAAACAAGTGGCTTTCATCCTTGGCGAATTCGACCGAGGCATCGGAGCCAGCCGCGCTCGCAAGCTTTTCCACTTCGTCCATCGCTTTTTTCGGGATGAGAACTTTCACTTCGCCATTGAGGCCAGCGAGCTTCTGGTCCGTTTCCGCAAGCGCCAGACGGTGGCCGTCAGTGGCCACCATCGCCAGGGTATCCGGCTTCAAAATCAGCAAACCGCCGTTTAACGTGTAGCGAGACTCTTCCATTGAAATAGCAAACTTTGTTTTGGCGATCAGGCTCTCGATGATTGCAGCTGGGATTTTGACGAGCGTGTGGGGCATTGTCGGTAGAGCTGGAAAGTTTTCCTTCGCCATCCCCACAAGCTTGTACTTTTTTCTGTCGCTGACAATTTCCACCCAATGATTTTCGAGGAGCCTGACTTTGATTTCGCCTTCGGGCAGCAGGCGCACAAGCTCCAGCAGCTTTTTCGCTGGAATGGTCCCCGCGCCTTCCTTTTTAATTTTTGCTTCGCAGGACGTGCGAACGCTCAGCTCGAGGTCCGTTGCCGTGATGGTCAACTGACTGCCTTTAGCCTCCACCAACAAATTAGAAAGTATTGGGATCGTCGTCTTGCGCTCAACGACGCCTTGTGTGGTGCTGAGTTCATTTAACAGCGCCGATTTTGTAACGCTGAATTCCATCGATTGATGTTCCTCGCGTGCGGTTCCTGTTGCGCTCATTCGGGTTCCTCGCCACTTTATACCGCTGTCGTACTGTACTCGCTTTTGCGGAAAGTATAAAGCCAAACAAGCGCGTAAAACCTGTGGAAATACGGGGAATCAGAACTCTCTTACTTAGTACTGGAAGAAGGATGGTGCCTTGCATTTTATCCACAACTCAGAACCACTATCACAAACACAAAAGCACTTAGTAATTTCCAAAAACTAAAGCTTGTTGTTGTGATGAGTGCAGTGGAATTGTGGAAAGCTCAACAACCGCCTCTATCCCAATGGCCTAGCGATTGGTGTTCCAGGTGGCGAACTGTGGGAATCGGTGAAAACGCAGCGTCGTACTTGTACTCAGCTCAGTAAAACAGAATACCTTCCACCACACTCAACAGAATTTCCGCATCTTCTCCAATGCCTATGCACAAGGTCTCCACGCGCGGAAAATTACACTCCGCGCGCTAACTCGACGCCATAGAACAACAAGCCTACGAGAAACACATCGCGCAATTTTGACAGGAAACTTATGTGTGACTAGGAACAAATAGGCTGAGTGAAAACGCCGTCGCTATTGCAGCGTATCCATCAAGCGCGTGATTGTCCGGTTCAAATCTTTGTCGGACCGACGCATCTCCTCGATCTTGTTAATCGAGTGCAGCACAGTGGTGTGATGCTTACCGCCAAATTGCCGGCCAATCTCCGGCAAAGAGGCCGTCGTGAGTTGCTTCACGATATACATGGCCACCTGGCGGGGGAACGCGATCGCGCGGGTGTTGCTACGAACCTTCAAATCCTGTTCGCGCATATTGAAATGTTCGCTGACGCGTTTCTGAATCAGATCGATGGTGACGCGCTTTTCCTGCGAAGCAATGATATTGCGCAGAACTTGCTGAGCGGTCGACAGGGAAATGGTGGCTCCGGTCAAGGACGCATACGCCATCAGCCGAGTCAGCGCGCCTTCCAACTCGCGCACGTTGGATTTGATCGCCCGCGC
>DATEWL010000224.1:0-5774 GCA_035258025.1 Candidatus Acidiferrum sp.
TCAAAGTGAAACTTTCCGGCGGTTCAACCGACTCCATGAAAAATTTCGAAGAACCAGAGTATCGCGGCACAACGCTCGTTCCGATGGTGGTCGAACAGACCAGCCGCGGCGAGCGCGCCTACGACATTTACTCCCGGCTGCTCAAGGAACACATCATTTTTATCGGTACGCCGATTGACGACCACGTCGCCAATCTGGCCACCGCGCAAATGCTCTTCCTGCAAGCCGAAGATCCGGAAAAAGACATTCAGCTGTATATCAATTCGCCGGGCGGCTCGATCACGGCAGGCTTTGCAATTTATGACACCATGCAATTTGTGAAGCCGGATGTCGTCACGACGTGCGTGGGCCAGGCAGCTTCGATCGCAGCCGTTCTTCTCGCTGGCGGTTCGCCGAAAAAGCGCTTCGCGTTGCCGCATGCGCGCATCCTGATTCACCAGCCATGGATGTCCGGTCTCGGCGGCCAGGCCACCGATATCGACCTCCATGCGAAAGAGATTCTTCGCATGCGCATGGTCATCAATCAGCTGCTTTCGCAGCACAGCGGCCAGTCGGTCGAAAAAATCGAGAAAGACGTCGAGCGGGATTTCATCATGAATCCCGAACAAGCCAAGGAATATGGCATGATCGACGAGATCATTTACAAGCATCGCTAACGGGCGGATGCCGCAAGGGGCGGCGCGCGGTTACAGCTGATTCTTAAAAGTTAGTAGCGTTTCGAGTTTCTCTTTGGCTCCAGGGATAAATCGGCCTAGAATAAGGGGTAGAGACTCCGTCGAAGCCCAGCGGAGACGAGGCCTTCACACCAGTGAAAAAATTCAACCCAGACGAGCCGCTGCGCTGTTCCTTTTGCCACAAGACTCAGGAACAGGTCGAAAAGTTGATCAGCTCTCCCTCGGACTATCCGCGCGCCTACATCTGCAACGAATGCGTCGGGGTTTGCCAGACCATTCTTGAGGATGAAAAGCGTGAACAGGCCGCCGCGCCCGCTCGCAGGCTGCCGCGCCCGCCGGAGATCAAGCAATTTCTCGATGGCTATGTCATTGGCCAGGACCGCACGAAAAAGAAACTCGCTGTCGCCGTCTACAATCATTACAAGCGCATCTTCTTGAACAAGCAGCCGGGCGACGTCGAGCTGAGCAAGTCCAACATTCTTTTGATTGGGCCCACTGGCACGGGCAAGACGCTTCTGGCGCAGACGCTTTCGCGCATGCTGGACGTTCCATTCGCGATCGTTGACGCGACGACGCTGACTGAAGCCGGCTACGTCGGCGAAGACGTCGAGAACATTATTCTAAAGCTGCTGCAGGCCGCCGACGGAGACGTCCAGAAGGCCCAGCAAGGCATCATCTATATCGACGAAATCGATAAAATTGCCAAGAAGGACGAGAACCCGTCGATCACGCGCGACGTGAGCGGCGAAGGCGTCCAACAGGCGCTGCTGAAGATTCTTGAAGGCACCATCGCCAACGTGCCGCCGCAAGGCGGCCGCAAGCACCCGCACCAGGAATTCACTCCTGTCGACACCACGAACATTTTGTTCGTCTGCGGAGGCGCTTTCGTCGGCCTCGAAAAAATTATCGAGAAACGCGCTGGCCGCCATTCGCTCGGTTTTCACACTGACGCCGCGCCATCGACGCCAAGCCGCCGCAACACTGAATTGCTCGAGCAAGTGCAGCCCGGCGATCTGATTCGCTATGGGCTAATCCCAGAATTTGTCGGCCGTTTGCCCGTCGCCGGCGTGATGAACGACTTGGATAAAAACGTTCTCGTCCGCATCCTGACGGAACCTAAGAACGCGCTGCTCAAGCAATACCAGCGCCTGTTCGAATTCGAAAATGTCCGTCTGCGTTTCACGGACGATGCGCTCGATACCGTTGCCGAGCTTGCCATGCAACGCAAAGTCGGCGCGCGCGGCTTGCGTATGATTCTCGAAGACCTCATGCTGGAACTGATGTATCACCTCCCGATGCAGCGCAAGGTGCGCGACTTCGTCGTCACCGCGGAAATGGTCCGCAGCCGGGAAATTAACTGGAGTTTGCTCGAAAAGGCCGGATAGGCCGTTTTTGGGATTTCGAACGATTTTCAGGGGCCCTAATGTTTAACCGCGAAAAACAGGATTTGAAGCGCGTGCCTATGATGCCGGTACGCGACATGGTCATCTTTCCTCAACAGATGACGCCTTTCATCGTCGGCCGCGAAGCAAGCGTTCGTGCGCTCGAAGAGGCGCTAGCCGGCGACAAGAAAATTTTCCTGTCCACGCAGCACGACGCTTCGGTCGATGACCCGAAGCCCGAAGAAATCTACGCCGTCGGCACCCTCGCGAACATCGTCCAGAGCGTCAAGCTGCCCGACGGCAATATCAAAGTTTTGGTCGAGGGCGTCGAGCGGGCTCGCGCTCTTTCGATCACCTCGGAAGAAGGCTTCTTCCGCGCAACCGTCCGCTTGCTGAACGCGCGCGTTGAGCCGTCTCCGCAAGTCGACCAGACGGTACAAAAGATCACCGGCCTTTACGAACAATTTATCAAGCTCTCGCAAAGTCTGAACTACGACACGATGATCGCCGCGGCTCGTGGCGATGATCCGGCGCGCCTTTCGGACACAATTGCCGCCAACCTCCAGCTTCCTGTCGACGAAAAACAGGACTTGCTCGAAACGGTCGATCCTATCGAGCGACTCAACCGCATCGGCGATATCCTCGAGATTGAGCTCGAAAAGCTTAACGTCGACCGCAACATTAACACCCGCGTGAAGCGCCAGATGGAGCGCGCGCAAAAAGAGTACTACCTCAACGAAAAGCTCAAAGCCATCCAAAAAGAACTGGGCCGAGGCGAAAAGAGCGAGATCGACGAGCTCAAAAAGAAAATCGACGCCGCCGGAATGAGCAAGGAAGTTCACGAAAAAGCTATTCAGGAGCTGAAGCGTCTCGAATTGATGCCGCCCATGTCGGCGGAATCCACCGTCAGCCGGAATTATCTCGATTGGCTTCTCGCTGTACCCTGGAAAAAGAAGTCCAAGGAAATTCGCGACATCCTGGCCGCGGAAAAAATTCTCAACGAAGAGCACTACGGCCTAGAAAAAATCAAAGAGCGCATTCTGGAATTTCTAGCCGTTCGTCAGCTTGTGAAGAACCCCAAGGGTTCGATCCTCTGCTTTGTTGGCCCTCCAGGCGTCGGCAAAACTTCCCTGGCCATGTCCATCGGCCACGCTACCGGCAGGAAGTTTGTCCGCGTGTCGCTCGGCGGAGTTCGCGATGAAGCTGAGATTCGCGGCCATCGCCGCACCTACATCGGCGCCCTACCCGGCCAGATCATCCAAATGATGAAAAAGGCCGGCACGGTGAACCCGATTTTCGTCCTCGACGAAGTCGACAAAATGTCCACCGACTTCCGCGGCGATCCATCCGCGGCGCTCATGGAAGTTCTTGACCCCGAGCTGAATCACAGCTTCACGGACCACTATCTCGACGTCGAATACGATCTTTCGAAAGTGATGTTCGTCTGCACCGCAAACGTGCTGCACACGATTCCCCAGCCTTTGCAGGACCGCATGGAAATCCTGCGGCTTCCGGGTTACACCGAGCAGGAAAAGTTGGAGATCGCCAAGCGCTTCTTGGTGAAGCGCGCGCGCGAAGCCACTGGCCTCAACGAAAATAATCTCAAGTTCACCGATGAAGGCCTGTTGCACGTCATCCGGCACTACACGCATGAAGCCGGAGTTCGCAGCCTCGAGCGCGAAATCCAGAACATCGCTCGCAAAATGGCGCGCAAAGTCGTAACCGAGGGCGCGAGCGTCAGCGCCGAGATCACGCCGGCCAACACGAACGACTTCCTCGGTGTGCTGAAGTACCGCGAATACTGGCTCGAAAAGCACAACGAAATCGGCCTGACCACCGGCCTCGCCTGGACGGAAGTCGGCGGCTGCGTGCTGGCCACCGAAGCAACTCTGATGGAAGGCAAAGGCCGCCTCACGCTCACCGGTAAGCTCGGCGACGTGATGCAGGAGTCGGCGCAAGCAGCCATGAGCTATGTGCGCTCACGTTCCGCGCAGCTCGGCCTGGCAAGAGACTTCTATCGCAATGTCGACATCCACGTGCACGTGCCCGAAGGGGCCATCCCCAAGGACGGCCCTTCCGCCGGAATTACCATCTGCACTTCGATCGTCAGCGCGCTGACTAAAATCCCCGTGCGCCGCGATATCACCATGACCGGCGAAATCACCTTGCGCGGTAAGGTCCTCCCCATCGGCGGCGTCAAAGAAAAGCTCCTGGCCGCCCACCGAATGGGCTTGCATACGGTACTGCTTCCGAAGGACAATGAGAAGGACCTGGCGGATATCCCGCAGGAGATCCTCTCCTGTCTCACAGTTCATTTTGTAGAAACCATGGATGAAGTGCTGCAGTTTGCGCTCGAACGGCTGATCGTGCCGCTCGCACATCCCGAGGTTGCGCCCGTTGCGGAACCTTTCGTCGCCAGCGCCGAGAAAGACAAGAGTTTGACCAACTAAGCAGCGTGGTTTTGGGCCCGCCCTGCGAGCTTTTCCCTGCATGTCGTGGCTCCGCGCTGCCGCCGGTTACAGAAAGTCTGGTTTGCCCATCCTGGCATGTTTTCGTTTGTCCGCCAGTGCGGTGCGCCACCTCACTAAAAATCCGGGATTTTGTTGACCGCAGCGCGGCCACGCAAAAAAGAAGGTCAATTTACACAATCAAAGTTAAGGACATATGAAAGAAACAAGCGTTGAAGGAAGCAATCAGATGAGTATTAGCCTCGCCGAGTTAAAAGAAAAAAACATCACCGACCTCGCCAAGATCGCCAAGGAATTGAATATTCCTGGCGCCAGCGGCATGCGCAAACAGGAATTGATCTTCCAGATTCTCCGCGCCCAAACGGAGAAAAACGGATTGATCTTTTCCGAAGGCGTCCTCGAATGTCTCCCCGACGGATTCGGATTTCTCCGCGCGCCGGAGTACAACTACCTCCCCGGCCCCGACGACATTTACGTTTCGCCGTCGCAAATCCGCAAGTTCGATCTCCGTACCGGAGACACGGTCTCCGGCCAAGTGCGCCCGCCGAAAGATGGCGAGCGATACTTCGCGCTGATCAAAGTCGAGGCCGTCAACTTTGAAGACCCGGAAGTTGCGCGCAACAAAATCTTCTTCGATAACCTGACGCCGCTCTATCCTCAGGGCCGCCTCAAGATGGAGACCACCAAAGAGAACATGACGGGGCGCGTGCTCGATCTTCTCTGCCCCGTTGGCAAGGGCCAGCGCGGTCTCGTCAACGCCCCGCCGCGTACCGGCAAAACCATGATTCTTCAGTCCATGGCCAATTCCATCACCACCAACCATCCCGAAGTCGCGCTCATCGTTCTTCTCATTGATGAGCGGCCAGAAGAAGTCACCGACATGCAGCGCACCGTGAAAGGCGAAGTCATTAGCTCGACCTTCGACGAACCGCCGCAGCGCCACATTCAAGTCGCGGAAATGGTTCTCGAAAAAGCCAAGCGTCTCGTCGAACACAAACGCGACGTCGTCGTTCTGCTCGATTCCGTCACGCGTCTGGCCCGCGCGTATAACGCCGTAACGCCGCCCTCCGGCAAAGTCCTCTCCGGCGGTATCGACGCCAACGCGCTGCAGCGCCCGCGCCGCTTCTTCGCCGCCGCCCGCAACGTCGAAGAGGGCGGCTCACTCACCATCGTCGCCACCGCGCTCATCGACACCGGCAGCCGCATGGACGACGTCATCTTCGAAGAGTTCAAGGGCACCGGCAACATGG
>DATEWL010000225.1:0-7416 GCA_035258025.1 Candidatus Acidiferrum sp.
GGAAGTATTTCTTCTTCCTTGAGGCGCTGCGGGTAGCCTCCTCCCCCATATTGTTCATGGTGCATCAGAATGATTTCCGCGGCGTCAGCGAGAAACGGAATCCCTTTGACAAGATCGAAACCGATCTGCACATGCTGTTGCATTAGTTTCCGCTCATCCGTAGTAAGGGGTCCCGGCTTGAGCAGAATGCCGTCGGGGATTCCGAGCTTCCCAATATCGTGGAGATGGGCTCCTCTGGCCAAGCTTCCCAACTGACTATCAGACCAACCGAGAGTCCGGGCTAACTCGAGGGAGTAACGGCAGACGCGCTGGGAATGGCCTGCCGTTTCATTGTCACGGAGGTCGATGGCCGCGCCGAGTGCTTGCAGGGTGTCTTCATAGCTGCGCTCGAGCTTCTGGAGAGCTTCTCGCAGTTGGACGGTGCGGTCCGCAACCATTTCTTCGAGATGCTGGCGGTAGTTTTCGACTTGCTGCTCAGATATTGCTTGTGAAGTGCGCTCTCCAAACTGGCGATGACAGCGCTTTCGATGAGAGGTTTGACAGCGTTGACGGCCAAGTTCATGATGACTTGCTCGATCTGGCTTTGGTCTGCTTTCACATTGCCGAGGGCTGGATCCAGAATCAGGGTGACTTCTATGTCTTCACCCAAGAGCTGGGGAAGCATTTTTTCCATATCGGAGGCGAGACTATTGAGATTGAGGATGGCGGGCGTCAGGACTTGCTGACGGCTGAAGGCCAACAATTGTTTAGTCAAAGAAGCGGCGCGGTTACCAGCTTTCTCGATTTTCAGGGCGTGTTCGTGGAGTGCATTGTTTGCGCCCAACTCCCGCTTAAGCACTCGGCTGTAGCCGATAATTACGCCGAGAAGGTTATTGAAGTCATGCGCGATTCCTCCGGAGAGCCGGCCGATAGCCTCCATCTTTTGCGCCATGCGAAGTTGTTTCTCGAGGACTCGTTTTTCGGTCACGTCTTCCGCAAAAACTTCAAAGTAGGCAGGCGCGCCGTTTTCGTCGTCTACACGGCGTCCGGAGCAGCGCACGGTGATGGTCGTGGCGTCCTTGCGATTCCACTCCATTTCGACATCCTTGATTTCTTCCGTGCGGGTGAGGAGCTCAATCAAGCGGTCATATTCGCCAGAGTGGCGGAAGATTTCGGCCGCCAGGTTTCGTCCGAGGAGGTCCTTGGTTAGCTCGTAGCCGAGCATTTTTTGCAGCGCCGGATTCACTTGCAGCAAATGGCCAGCGGTGCTCGCGCGATAGATTCCGTAAGGTGCGTCTTCCACCACGGACTTGAACCCTGTTTCAGAGCGGCGGAGGGCCTCTTCGGCGCGTTTGCGCTCGGAGACGTCACGGTTCACGATGACCAGCTTTTCCGGCTCTCCCCTATCATTGCGAATCACACTGGATGTGGATTCCAGAACCAGCCATTCGCCATTTTTATGACGGAGACGGTATTCAAGCGTCTTCCCGATTCCCGAGAGGCGCGCTTCATCGGCAGCTTTTTTGACGCGCTCCCGGTCGTCGGGGTGAATCTGCTCGAACGCCGACGAAGCTTGCAGTTCCTCCGGTGAGTACCCCAGGACTCTTTGGTAGGAGAGGCTGTTGTAAATACGCTTGCCGTTCATGTCCACGACGGCGATCATGTCGGCGGCGTTCTCGTTGATCAGGTGGAAGAGCTCCTCGCGTTCGAGCAGCTGGCTAATCCTTCTCAAATGAACCTGCACGAAGCTATCTAAGTGGCAACTTCCGTTTTCGCGCCGTTCTCGGGGTAAGGCATTGAAAGGTCAAGGGATGTTGCGTTCAGAGGAGTTCGATGCGGTTGAACGCTGGACGATTCTGCACCGTCGCGACTGGACAGCGCCGATTTGGTACAGGTTGGGGTTGCGGGTCCATTTCAGGACGCGCTAGCGAAGGAGATGGAACTATTGATTTTGCTCGAGGTCGCGTTTCTTTCCGTAGCGGAAGGCCAGAGCGATTCCGAGAGTCATAACTCCTAGCGGAGGGAGCAGCAGGACAACTACACCTTTGCTGATGGCGCGCTGGCCCTCCGTGGAAGTTGCTTTCGCGGTGCTGTAGCACATGGAGCAGGCTTGGCTGAAGGCCGGTGCGGCAGACAGGAGAAGAGCAGCGACGAGACTGGCGGCTCGAAGTTTCATTTTGCTCCCAGCGAGATAATGCGAAGCGCGTCTGGGAAGAAGATCATCATCAGCGCCAAGCATACCACCAGGGAGGCCATAGTCAGCCACTTCATACGCGAGACTTCAAATTTCATGTGCATGAAATAGCCGATGATAAGGCCGGCCTTGATGAGCGAGAGGCCCATCAGAATCGTGAGCATGCGTATGGGCTCGAGGTTTTGGTAGGTCAGGTAGACTTCGATGGCGGTCATTATGAGCAGCGCGATCCAGACATAGAAGAATTGAGCTTTTCCGTGGTGGCGCTGTTCTTCGGCGACCCTGGTGGCGATGGCTATTTGATCGGGTTCCATGGGCTGCTCCTAAAAGAGAGAGAAAAGCAGATTCCTCGCTACGCTCGGAATGACAGTGTTGTGTGTTGTGGCCGCAATGACAGCCTGGAGTGGTGTGGTCGGAATGACAAGTGCGTGTAGCGCTCGCGATTTCATTTTGTCAGATCCTTGCGGACATTAGGTAGACGAGCGGGAATATGAACATCCAGACGAGGTCGACGAAGTGCCAGTAGAGGCCAGCGACTTCGACGTCTGACGAGTCATAAACTTTGGGTTTGAGCCACAGGATGATCGAGCAAACAATGGCGGCGAGTAGAAGAACGTGGGCGCCATAGTGGAACGGGCTGTAGGCCGGCGTGCCGAGCCAGGCGGCAAGCCAAAAGACCAGCAGGATGGGAATGAAATAGCGGCGCAGTGCGACGATGCCGAGATAGACCACGCCGAGCGTTACGTGGAGCATGTGCATGCCAGTGAGGCCAAAAAAGGTGGCGGCAAACTGAGGGACGGTCTGCGAAACATTTACAAATTCTCCAGCGAGTTCGTGTCCTGGCGGCTTGGGAAATACCGGGAGGGTCAGGCCTTCAGCGATTAATTTGCTCCACTCGCGGCCATGCAGAAGGACGAAACCCATGCCGCAAGCCATGGTGGCGAGCAGCCAGAGTCGCTGCGCTTTTGCGTTGCCCTCGGCAGAAGCGCGGACCGCGAATACCATCGTCAGCGAACTGGTGAGGAGGAACGCGGTCATGATGGTGGCATTGATGATGCTCTGCGAATGGAACGGCGTCGGCCAATTGGGAGTCGAAATACGGCCGTAACTATAAGCGTAGAGCAGAGCGCCGAAGGTCAGCGAGTCGGACATGAGGAACAGCCACATGCCGATCTTTTTAGAGTAGGTGCCAAAGAGCGACGGTTCGTAGACGGACGGTATCTCGTGCGGTAGCGTCGCTTCAGACATGCGCTTGGCCTCCTCGTGACGTGCGGCCATCGTTGGGCCGGGAAAGACGTCGGGTTAGGGTGCGAACTCCAATAAACACAAGATATAGACCCACAATATGGTCATGAAATGCCAATACCAGGCGGTGGCGTCGACCACAACGGCGGAAGAGGCCGCAGACTTACGCAAGAGGGCAACGGCGCTTGCAGCCAATAAAGCAAAAATTCCGCCGAGCAAATGGATGCCGTGCATTCCTGTTAACAAATAGAAGAAGGAGCTGCTAGGGCTTGTGGCGACGTAAAAGCCGCGAGCGGCGAGCTCGCGCCAGACGAGCCATTGTCCGGCCAGAAAGCTGAGTCCGAGGATGGCTGTTAGGGCCAGCCAGGGCATTCTATCTGTATCGGCGCGTTCTGCCGGGTCGGACGCCGTTCCGGCTGCAGCGCCCACGCGAACGGCTTGGCGGCGCGCTAGCTCCATAGTCAGAGTGCTGAGCAGCAAGACCAGAGTGTTCACCAAAAGAAAGTTGGGCAGCTGCAGCGGGAGCCAATCCCTGACCAGAGTGCCTGTACGTGGATCGAGAGTGGGAAGCCCCTGTCGTACAACGTAGGCGCTGGAATAGGAAACAAAAATCATCACAATGCCCGTGAGTGCGACACCTACTCCAAGGCGGACACGGCGCAGACGCGAGGCAAAATCCAGCGCGTTCTGATCCAGGCGGCCGTTGCCCGTCAGCAGGACTTGGGCCGTATCTACCGCGGACGTTGTGGGAATGCTCGCCATTTGTGTCCTAGTGTGCCTTCACGATTGCCGGATCCGTTTGCATTATGAAATCGCGTGGCGCGCCAGGGACGCTGTATTCATAGGGGCCGTTGTAGACGACGGGGATGTGTCCGCCAAAATTGTCGTGAGGGGGCGGAGTCGCGGTGGTCCACTCGAGCGTGGTCGCTTCCCAGGGATTGTCACTGGCTTTTTGGCCGAATTTCATGCTCCAAAAGAGATTGAATAAGAAAATGAATTGGCCGGCGATGGTAATAAAGGCGGCGTAGGTCATGAACTCCTGCAACGGAACCAATCCGTGGAGATACTTCAGCTCGGTGAGTTGCGAATAGCGGCGCAGATGCGCCGCCATGCCGAGATAGTGCATGGGCATGAAGATGGCGTAAGTGCCAATGAGGGTGATGAAAAAATGCCAGTGCGCCATGCTTTCGCTCATCATGCGGCCGAACATTTTCGGGAACCAGTAGTAGGTGGCGGCAAAGATGCCGAAGATGGAAGCCACGCCCATGATCAGATGGAAGTGGCCGACGACGAAGTACGTGTCGTGTAATTGAATATCCAGCACGGGCTGCGCGAGGAATGGTCCGCTGATTCCGCCAGAGATGAACAGCGAAACAAATCCCAAGGCGAACAACATAGGCGAGGTGAAACGAATGCGTCCACGCCAGATCGTACCGAGCCAGTTAAATGTTTTGATGGCAGAGGGAACACCGATGGCCATGGTCATTACGGAAAAGGCGAAGGCGGTATAGGGGCTCATGCCGCTCATGAACATGTGATGGCCCCAGACCATGAAGCCGAGGAAGCCGATCGAGAGCATGGCGTAGACCATGGCCTTGTAGCCAAAAATGGGTTTGCGAGAGAAGACGGAGAGCAACTGGGAGCACAAACCCATGGCCGGCAGAATAGCGATGTAGACCTCGGGATGGCCGAAGAACCAGAACAAGTGCTGCCACAAAAGTGGCGAGCCGCCTTTGTGGCCCGTGAGTTGGCCATTGATGGTGACGAGAGGCACAAAGAAGCTGGTGCCAGCGTTGCGGTCAAGCAAGAGCAGAATGCCAGCGGACAAGAGAACGCCGAACGCGAGCAACCCAAGGATGGCGGTGATGAACCATGCCCAGCAGGTGAGCGGCATGCGCATGAGGGTCATGCCCCTGGCGCGCATGTCTAGAGTGGTGGTAATGAAATTGAGAGCGCTCATCAGCGCGCCGAGGCAGAAAAGAGCGATGCTGATGACCCATAAATCGGCGCCGAGGCCCTCGCCTGGTCCTGCCGATGGCAAGGCGCTCAGCGGTGGATAGCCCGTCCAACCGTGGAGGGGCGCGCCTCCAACCACGAAGAAAGCGGCGATCATCACAAAAAACGCGAGTGCCGTCACCCAGAACGAGAGCATGTTGAGAACAGGAAACGCCATATCTGGCGCGCCGATTTGGATAGGCAGGAAGTAATTGCCGAAGCCTCCCTGCGGCGCCGTGGTAAGCACGAAGAAAACCATGATCGTGCCGTGCATGGTCAACAAAGTAAGGTAAGTTTCCGGCTTGATCTCTCCAAGCAACGGCAACGCCGCGGCGGGCCAGATTAAGTGGATGCGCATCAAGAGAGAGAGAAACATGCCGACGAAGACGGCTGTCAGCGCGAGAAAAAAGTACTGAATGCCGATGACTTTATGATCGAGGCTGAAAACATACTTGCGTATCCAACTTGTGGGGGCCGCGTGAGCATGTACAGCGTGGGCAGCGAATTCGCCGGTAGCCATCTTATTGCTTCCCCGCTTCTTGCGCCGCAGCCCATTTGTCGAACTCTTCCTGGCTGACGACTCTTAATATGCCATGCATTTTGTAGTGGCCGAGACCGCAAAGCTGGGAGCAGGCGATTTCGTAGTCGCCAGTTGCGATGGGCGTGAAGTGCATGTGGATGGCGAGACCGGGCACGGCGTCCTGCTTGAAACGCATTGAGGGAACAAAAAAGCTGTGGATGACATCTTCCGCTCGAAGAATCACGTCGATTTCGCGATTCACGGGGACATACATGGTGCCGGTGACGAAGTCGTCCTTCGCAGCGGGGTCGGAAGTGTCGAGGCCGATAGCGCCCTCACCTCCGGAAGAAGGGTCCTGCAACTCGGGTTTGGTCGCGCCGAATTTTCCGTCGGGCCCGGGATAGCGAAAATACCAGGCAAACTGCATGCCGGTTACTTCGACTTGCACGGCGTCGGAGACAGCGGGACGAAAACGCTCAGAGGCCCAGATCGAACTGCTCATGAAATTCAGACCGACAAACAAAACCAGGGTGAGTAACGTCCAGATGATCTCCAGGCGGTTGTTGCCGTGGGAATAGAGCGCTTGTCGAATGGCGGGGCCGCGATCGCGATATCGCCAGGCGAAATATCCGAGAGCGACCTGGGAGACCACGAAGACAATGCCCATGAGAAAGTACGTGGTTGCGAAATGATGATCGATGCCCGCGGCAGCTGCGGACGCACCTGCGGGTAACCACCACGTCTTTGCCATAAAGAAGTAGGCGCTGATGAAGGTAATCAGCCAAATGGCGACGAGAAGAACCAGGCCCATGTACCCTGACCTCCACGGTTGAAAATCCGCAGCAACGAACGATTCGGCCGCCAAACTTCGGAATCTGGATCGCGAAGCCCAAAAACGGGGCGAGTCTACCACAGGTCTTTGCAAGCGCAAGCGATTCTTGTATCTCTTTATTCTTGAGTGAGGCGGAGGACTCTCGAGGACATGGACGTAATTCTTCCCGAATCAAACGAGTTCCTCGAAATCAGCTCTGTAGAAATTTTTAGACTTGTGTTGACGAATTTTTTTTATTTAAGTAACATCCGGCCCGTTTCCTGGGGGGTCCAGTGGAATGGTAGGGGCCTCACGATGTATCGCTGCTACGCTCTCCAAATTCGGCGGGCCAGAGACGCTTCCACAGGCCACGCCTTCGGTGTGTGTCCAGACGAGTGATTCGGGCTTTTGGGCCCGAATGCCGATGCAGATTCGGGCTGGCATCCTCTCCACGTGCAAAGCAATTCGTTCAATAGAAAATAAATCTAGAGCTAAGAGCGAAAAGGGATTTCTACGCCTTCGCGAAGTAGCCGACGGCGTTCGGGCTCACGTTCAGGGGAGGGAAGCGACGGCATTGTTCTCGGCCGCCGCATAATTTCGACCACTGGGTATTCAGGAGGTATTGCATGGCGGCCCCGGAATCAAATACGGCCAATCCGAAACCGGATGCAG
>DATEWL010000226.1:0-13532 GCA_035258025.1 Candidatus Acidiferrum sp.
CCGTCGGGAAAACAATCCTCGATAGGAACGTCGTACCAGCGGAATATCTCGAGCAGATTCAAATGTACACAACCGCGAGCGTATAAAGCTTATGCAAGCCTGGGATTACGCCTCGATTCTCAATATCGGCCAGGCGGCTGATATGAAGAATCAGCTCAGGGCGGCCACGGCGCGCCGCTAATTCAAAACTGGCACGTTCGACATCGCGATAGGTTAATCCAAGTCGTTCACGGGATTGCCGCAGACGAAGTCCGGGGAGCATGTTTTCCTCGGGAGAGAGCTGTGATTCAGTTTGCAGAGTATAACAGAATTACCATTCTGTTAAGGATTCAGAACGGTAGGCTGTGAATTTCATTGGAAAACTTTTATCGGAGCCAGCAATAACATTGCCTGTCAAAACTCTAAGGCGCCGCCCCGCGGCTATCTTTATTCATTTTAGACGCTTGCGTCCAATGAACGGCTCCCGCGAATCCTAGGGGAGCCAAAACGTCGGCCTAACCTGGCCTAAGATTGAGGATGAAGCGCGTTTCCTATAAGGCGCCATCGAGTGTCCGAGGTTGCGGCCGTCCCTAACGCTTATCTGTTATTCTGCAAAGATTATGTCCCTATCGATCAAAAGGGTTGTTAACCCCCTCTGTGCACTCCTAGTGACGGCTTTGTGCCTTGTTGGCGGCGGCACGCTCCGTGCGCAACAAGCAACCACGACTTCCCCTGCGGCGGCTCAGTTGGCGGTAAACAGCGCGGAGTTTGCCGCGACCGCCGATGAAGTGCTGCAGCAAGTGAGCCAGATCACTGGGCTTAAGCTGCTCACACCGGTGAAGAAGACCTTGCGATCGCGAGAAGAGATACGCGCCTATGTCCTGCGTGAGATGGATGATGAGAAAAACCCGACGGAGCGCTATGCAGAGGCACGAAGCGCCGAGGCTTTTGGGCTGATTCCCAAGGGATTTGCTCTGGATGACTTTATGGTTGATTTGCTCACCGAGCAGATCGCGGGTCTCTACGATCCGAAAGCGCGCGAATTCTATATTGCTGATTGGATTCCGATCGATGACCAGCGCATGGTCATGGCCCATGAGTTGACCCACGCCCTGCAGGATCAGCACTTTCAGATCGAGGTGTGGGCGAAAGCGGCGCGGCCAAACGATGACGCCGAACTGGCGCGCGAGTCAGTGCTGGAAGGCAGCGCCATGGCCGCGATGATTGATTTCCTGTTGAAGGGAACGGGACATTCGGTCGAGGATTTGCCAGCAATCGATCCATCGCTGTTTGCCGGCGATATGTCCAAATCGCCGAAGCTACAGGAAGCGCCGCAGTTTCTGAAAGACGGCATGATCTTTCCCTATTTCGGAGGACTAACGTTTTCCACCGCGATCTTGAAGTCGGCGGGGTGGAATGGGTTGTCTGCCGTGTTTGCGAAACCGCCGGTTTCCACTCAGCAAATCATGCATCCGGCTCTTTACAAATCGGGAAAAACTCCTGCTGTGGTCGCGATACCTCCTTTCCAAAAGCTACTTGGCCCGGACTGGACGAAATTGGATGAGAATGTCATGGGCGAGTTTGGGTGGATGGAGATTCTGAAGCAGTTTCAGGGCGAGAAGATAGCCAAGCCGCTTGCTGCCGCGTGGGATGGGGACCGCTACGCGCTTTACGAACAGAAACAAACCAAACGGCTGGTTTTGGTTGCGCGTCTGCACCTGGACAGTGAAGAACATGCTGCGCAGTTCTTTGGGCAGTACTCGGAGGCGCTTGAGAAAAAACATGATGCCCGCGAGAACGAATCGCGCCTTTCGAATTTCCTCTCTTTTAATGCCGCGGATGGCGGGGTGTTCTTGCGCTGCGTGAGAACCGAGTGCGTTTCCGTGGAAGGCACGAACCGCACTGTATTTGACGGCATCAATGGGATGATCGGCTGGCCCGCAACGCCTGAGGCTCCCAAGGCCACAGCCGCTGCTCGCTGAAGCCTATTTGGCTCAAGAGTTTAAAAGAGACAAACTTGCTGCGGCACGATTCGCAGACTTCCTTTTGTTTTTACCTTCCAGGCGGTTAATCCGAACTAACAATCTTTCAGCGAGGCGCGTAGCGCGGGCTGTGGCGTAAGGATCGCGGGTGTTCGCACGCATGCGCTGGAGCTTGGCCAGGCCCATGCGCGCAAATTCCGCCGCCCGGGCAGGATCTTTGGCACGCCGTTCGTAATGGATGGCCAGCTGTTCACAGGCCAATGCACCGTCTTGTGGGTCGGCAGCGAGTTCGAGCCAGAGTGCGGCTGCGGCGGCGTGGTCACCGCGGCGTTTGGCGAGGAGAGCGAGCTCGCGGTGAGCCCGCGGGCGGAATTCGGCGGGAAGGCCGAGATCGATCGCCTGCGAACAAGCAACGTGGGCTCGATGGGAATCGCCGCGACGTTCGAAGAAACGCGAGAGCCCGAAGAGATCGAGGCTATCTACTCCATCGCGGTCGGCTTTTTGCGAGGCGAGAAGTGTGTTGATCTTGCCAAAGAGGGCTGCCAGGCCACGCAAATCCATTTGGTTATGGCGCATGACGCCAACAAGAGGATCCGCTGAGCCCCCGCGAAGATAGTCGAAGTAATACTGTGGGATAAGCGACGAAGCGATGTCTTCTTCACGATGCCAGCCGAGGCAAGGCACATCCAGAACGTGCCGTTCCAGATCGACGAGGCGCACAGACCCCAGACGAAGTTTCCAAAGAGCGCGCGCGGGATGCAACAAATCGAGATGAGCAGCGAGGCGTGGTGCGGGAATAGTGCGCGTCATGGTGAAGCGGCTATCGAGGAGCGGCCAGTCGAAAGTTTTGCCGTTAAAAGTGACGAGAACAGGACGCTCCGCGACGCGCGCGGCGAGTTCATGAAGGAGCGAATACTCTTCCGTAAAGTCACGCATGAAGAGTTGTTCGACCTGAAGCGCCCCCGCGTCCCACCAGGCGAGCCCGATGAGAAAGGCGTACGTTCCCGTGCCGCCGGCCAGACCGGTAGTCTCGGTGTCGAGAAAGAGCCACTTGGATGGATCTTCCAAAGCGGCGCGTGTGCGAAGAGTCACTTCGGGGTCACGAGTGCGGGAAAGTAGTTCGAGAGCCACAGTGGACGGGTCGACAAATTCTGGCGTGGAGAACCAGTTGCGTAAAACGAGATGCTCTCCAAAATGGTTTCGGGCCACACCTGCGCCGATAAGACGAGCAATGGCATCTTCCTGATCGGGCGCGCGAAGATCGGCTGGACGCGACGGGGCAATACGCGCGGGGCGCAACGCGGCGAGACGAGAGAATTTGTCCGCTGAAGCAGCCATTTAGCCACACAACCTGTCGAGGATGGCGAGAGCGGCTTCTTTCGCGCGCGGGACAAGGTCGCCTGTGGGACCAACGCAGGAGGGACAGCCTTCATCGCACACGCACGCGGCGATCAGTTCGCGCGTTTTGCGAGTCAACAGATCGTGCGCGCGGAAGAGCGGTTTGGAAAAGCCGATGCCGCCCGGATAGGCGTCGAAGAGATAAAGATTGGGCTCAAAGAATTCTTTCAAGTTGGATGAGGACGCATCTCTGAGCCTCGACGGCGTGAAATCATCCGTCGTGCCATGTAGGGGCGCAGCATGCTGCGCCCCTGCAGCCTCGGTGCCGGAATCGGGAGCGGGCGGGCGCTCGCCAATAGCAGTGCCGAGATCGCGGCCGTCGCACATAAGCAGAAGGGTAGCGACTGACGCCAGCGCATGAAGCAGGCCAAACATGCCGCTCTGCCGCTCGCTCACGCTGTAGGGTAGCGATTCGAGCAACGGCCTTTCCAGCGTGATCCAGTACGATGTTGTGTGCATCTCGTTCTCGGGAAGCTCGAGCTTGCCGTCGCCGATGTTTTCGTTCGTGAAGAATTTTATCTTCTTGAAACCCACGACTTGCGAGCGGACGAGAACATCCCCGTGGGAATGCAAATTCGCGGAACCAGCGGCAGTTTCGGTCGCTTCGAGCACGCGGACCTGTGTGTAGCGGACGGAGTCGGTGTAGTAGTCGACGTCGACCCGTTTTACATAAGCCTTGCGCTCTTTGAAATCGAGATGCTCGACGTGGTACTGCTGTCCGCCGTGAATGTAGATCGCTTTTTCGTGCAGGAAAACCAGCGCGCTGGGAAAATCCACCTCGCCGATGACGTTTGGCGCGCCAGTGACATCGATAATTATGAAATTGTCGCTACTGATCGAGCGGAGACTGATCGTGTCGGCGGGATATGCTTCGTGCGTCCAGTGATAGTGATCTCCGGCCAGATGGAGGTAGCCGGCTTCGGCCAAGCGCGCACAAAGGTCAGGAACATCGACTTCACCAAATCGCTCGTCGGGCGCGACAGGCAATTCGAATGCCGCGCATTTCAAATGATTGATGAGAATTTCGAGATTGTCCGGCTGGATGAAGGCGTGTTCGGGCGCGTTGCCGAAAAAGTAGTCCGGATGCCGGACGATATATTGATCCAGCGGCGACGACGAAGCCACCATCACGGCGCAGGAACTTCCGCTGCGGCGCCCAGCGCGTCCAGCGCGCTGCCAAGTTCCGGCGATTGAGCCTGGGTAGCCAGCCATTACTACGGTGTCGAGCGAGCCCACGTCGATCCCGAGTTCCAGCGCGCTCGTGCTTACGACGCCGCGGATGCGGCCGTCGCGCAAACCGCTCTCGATTTCGCGCCGCTCATTCGGCAGGTAGCCGCCGCGGTAGCCGCGAATCGTTTCCGGCTTGCCGGCCGGCTGAGGATTGGCTTGCTGGAGATACGTCAACAGAATCTCCGTCTGCAGTCGCGAATTGGCAAAAACCATGGTTTGCAGGTCGTGCTTCAAAAACTCCTGCGCTACGCGCGAGGTTTCGTTGATATAGCTGCGGCGTATCCCGAGCGCTCGGTTCACGACAGGCGGATTGTAGAAGACGAAGGTTTTTTCGCCCGCAGGCGCGCCGTTAGCGTCGAGCACCTCCACTTCTTTTTCAAGCAGTCGAGCAGCAAGTTCACCAGGATTCGCTATCGTCGCCGAGCAACAGACAAATTGCGGATCGCTGCCGTAAAAATTCGCAATGCGTCGCAGCCTCCGCAGAACATTGCAGAGATGGCTCCCAAAAACTCCGCGGTAGCTGTGAAGCTCATCGATCACGATGTAGCGAAGGTTTTCGAAAAGGCGCGTCCACCGCGTGTGGTGCGGCAAAATGCCGGTATGCAGCATGTCCGGATTCGTGAGCACCACATGGCCCTTTTCGCGGATGGCCCTGCGGGCATCAGCGGGCGTGTCGCCGTCATAAGTGAAAACGCCGAAGCGGCTTTCAAGGCGCTGGTTAAGGTCGTAGAGCTCAGCGAGCTGGTCCTGCGCCAAAGCTTTAGTGGGGAACAGGTACAACCCGCGGGTGTCCGGATTCTCGAGGATCGAATTCAAAATCGGCAAGTTGTAACAAAGAGTTTTTCCAGAGGCGGTGGGAGTGACCACGACCACGTTCTTCCCTGCGTGGACAGCTTCGGCAGCTATGGCCTGATGCGTATAAAGCTGTCGAATGCCTTTGGCGGCGTAGGCAGCCACAAGATCCGCGTGAACCCAGGTGGGAAAATCAGCCCATTGCGCCTCGCGCGCTGGGAAGTAGCGCACGGCGGTAAGCACATCGCCATTGACGTCGCGTGTCACGAAGCTGTCGAGTACCTCACGCACGCGAGTCAGCGATGAGCCAGCCGTCGGCTCGAGCGAGCCTGAGGCCGCAGTCCGCACGGCGAGAGAATGGGGCATCGAGAGGTCCTCCTGCAATTCGCCTTTTGTTCGCCAAGGCTAGCATGCGGTGCTACCGGCCGCAACAGAGAAGTGCGAATTGTTACTCGTGTTGGCTCAAGGGGGTGGCCAGTAAGCAGAACGGCAAGCCGTAGTCATTACGCATTGCTTGCTAGAATAAAATTTACTGCTATCGTTTATAGCTCCCTGTTGCGACGAGATACGCCGTTCCGGGTTGTGTTGGCCGCAACGCATCTCCAAGGAGAACCTTGGCCGAGCTTACCGTGCTTTACGATGGGGCCTGCAACTTGTGCCGCGCCAGCGTGGCCCGCGTGCGGCGTATGGATCCGGGCGCCCGCATTGAATTGCTTGATCTCCACGACGCGAACGTGCCCGCGCGCTTTCCTCAGGTAAATTTCGATGAAGCCATGCGCTTGATGCAAGCGGTCGACCCACGCGGGTGCGTTTATTCCGGAGCAGACGCCTGGGCTCGGATCGGGCTGGTGCTTCCAGGCTGGAAGCTGGCCGCATGGCTATTGCTCGTTCCGGGAATTCACTTCATCGCGAAACATGCTTACCGCTGGATTGCTCGCAATCGCTATCGCTGGAATCGCGAACTTTGCGAGGACGGCACGTGCGCCTTGCATGTCGACCGTCCTTCCGCTCCAAAAGAAAAGCCCCAGCAATAGACACTGGGCCACTGCCCAATTTACCTGCGTGGCCACCCCGGTATAATGTCCCGCGTCTATGGAATGGGCTCCTTCGTCCCTCGTTCGCTGGCTTTTTGACTCGCGAAACGGCCCCTCGGACCGCTTCCTGTCCCGTTGGATTTTCCTGCGCGCGCTAGGCGTGATTTATTTCTCAGCCTTTTTCTCACTCGTTTTTCAAATTCGTGGACTGATCGGCCCTGAGGGAATTCTCCCCGCGAGCGAGTATCTGGAAAGCACAGCCGAGCAACTTGGCCACGCCCGGTATTGGTATGTGCCCAGCGTTCTTTGGCTTTCGAGCGGCTCGCACATGCTGGTGGGGCTTTGTTGGCTGGGAATGGCCGCCGCGGTTCTACTGGTTTTCAATATTTGGCCGCGCGGAATGCTGACCATCTGTTTTGTTTGTTTTCTTTCCTTTGTAAGTGCGGCGGGAGATTTCTCGGGATACCAGTCCGACGGAATGTTGCTCGAGGCAGGATTCCTCTCGCTCTTTCTGGCGCCCGACGGATTTCGTCCAGGGTTTGGCGACACGTGGCCTCCCGTCCGCGCTGCGCTCTACTTGCTTCTTTGGGAATGGTTCCGCATCTACTTCGAATCCGGCGTTGCGAAAATTGCGGGCGGCGATCCCGAGTGGCGCAACTTCACGGCGCTCGATGAATATTACCAAAACGGGCCGCTACCAACCTGGATCGGCTGGTACGTGCAGCATTTTCCGCACTGGTTCCACACAGCGACAACATTCTTCACGCTGGCGCTCGAACTAGTCTTGATTTGGGCGGCATTTCTGCCGCGGCCTTTTCGAATCGCGCTCTTCTTCATCGTCACGCCCTGGCAGGTCGGTATCATTCTCACCGCCAATTACACCTTTCTGAATTATCTCGTTCTCATTCTTGCGTTCCTACTGCTCGACGACCGCTTCCTCATGCGATTTGTCCCCACCAAGTGGAAACAGTCGCTCCTCGGGTGCCCAATCGCACTTCCTACTGAGCCCGCTCCAGTTGCTGCCGACCAACTCTCGATTTTGGTGCCGTCCTCGAGTCCATCAACAGGCGAAGTTCCAGCGAGCAAAAACGCCCCGCGTGATTCGTGGCAAAGCATTCGCCTCAGTCTCGCTCCGCTACGAGTAGCTGTAACCGCCGTGTTGCTAACGTGGATCTTCTACGCGACTACCGCGCAAATGGTTTGGATGATCACGCCCGCCCCACTCCCAACGTCGCCGGTAACTCTGCTGGATCCCCTTCGAATCGCCAATCGTTACGGCCTCTTCGCTGTCATGACGCGCGGCCGCTATGAAATCGAATTCCAAGGCTCCAACGATGGACAAACCTGGATCGCCTATCCTTTCCGGCACAAACCTCAGGAACTGGACAAACCACCGCGCATCTACGCGCCCTATCAGCCGCGATTGGATTGGAACTTGTGGTTCGCGTCGCTGGGCGAGTGGCGCGACAATCCAATGGTCTTGCGCACCCAAAGGCGCCTGCTTTCGAACAACCTTGACGTGCTCGCGCTCTTTGCCACGAATCCTTTTCCGCAGGGACCGCCCCGTCAAGTGCGTGCCGTCCTCTGGCAGTATTGGTTCACGTCCATGGCGGAGAAAAGAGAGCACGGATTGTGGTGGCGTCGCGAATTGCTCGGACTCTATGCTCCGGCGATTCAGCTGGGACCGGACGGAAAGATCATCGTTACACAATGGCCGGAGACGATGCCCCCGCATGAATAGCTCGTGCGTGCTTGCCCATTTCGCCCGAACGATTCCGCTAGCGCCGAAGCCGAAGAATTAGAATCGCGCCTGCGAAAAACAGAACAGTAGAAGTGGCGAACGCGGCTTGCACGGAAAACGCGCTCCAAAGAGATCCCACCAGAATGCTTGAGAGGAAATCGCCGACAGCATTGACCGCAGCCAGCGTCCCAAAAGCCATGCCGTGCTGTTCTTTAGGCACAAGTTCGGCGGCGACAGAATCTTCGAGCGCATCCTCAATGCCAAAGTAGAGCCCACCAAGAACAAAAATCAAGCCGAGTAGCCACAGCGAATGCGTGCCCGTACAAAGCAGGATCGCCGTGATTCCCGCCAGCGCGTAGCCGCTGGCAAGTACGATCTTGCGTTGTGGCACGTGGTCGCTCAGCCAGCCACTGGCGTAAGCAGAGCCAGCGGAAAACACGTTATGAATTGTATAGAGCACAACAGCGATGCTCGCTGCACGAGCAATCCCGTACTCGGGCGCGAGCATGCGAGAGGCATAGAGAATGAGTAGCGAATGGGAAAAATCGCCCGCTCCGAACACACCGACTCCCAGAAGAAAACGTCGGAACGACACTGGCAAATCGCGTACGCCCATCAAGAAAGAACGTTTCGCCTTCGAAGCAATCGGACGCTCTCGTACCAGCAACCAGAAGGAAGCCACGGCAATCAGACCCGGAAGAAGCGTCCACAGAAAGACTTTTTGATAGTTGTGCCCGGTCTTTTCCAGCAGCCAGAGCGCGGTAAGCGGCCCGGCGATAGCTCCCACGGTATCCATCAATCGTTCAAGCCCGAAAGCGCGCCCGTACGCATTCTGCGAAACATCCGCCGCCAGAAGCGCCTTCTTTGCCGGTGAACGAACTCCGCGGCCGAGCCACGCCGCCGTCCGCCCAATGAGCACTTGATACGCATGCGTAGCGAAAGCAAAAGAAGCGGTCGAGAGCGCCGTCACGGCATAGCCGAAAATGGCAAGCGGCTTGCGATGCTTTAGCCGGTCTGTGAAATAACCGGCGGCAAGTTTGGTGAAACTTGAAAGACCATCAGCAAGGCCCTCGATCAAGCCAAGCCACGCAGGTCCCGCCCCGATCGCGGCAAGAAAAGCGGGCAGAATCGCCGTGGCGGTTTCGTGGCTCCAGTCGCTAAAAAGGCTGGTGAGGCCCACACCGAGGACCGTGCGATTCAACCACGATTGTTTTTCTGGGCTGTCAGCCATGAGAGAGCAGTTTACAGTCGAACGCGCCAGCTGGAAAGTTCAGAGCGAATTTGAAAGTCGACGGCGAGATGCGAGGTCGACGTGGCGTTGTGGCCGAACGAATATCCGCGTCTTGCTGGAGAGGGCACAAATGACGGCCGATACATTGACGCGAGGTAACTGACGGCTTGTACTGGTTACACGGAGAAAATACTTGTGACTTCTGCGCTCTCCTTCATTTACGGGAGTAAGCGCGAAGAGGGAAACAAAGTGCCAAACCGCCTCGCTGAACTGCTGACAAGCGCCGCTCGACAGATCGCGAGCGTCCTGATGATCTTGTTTGGCTCTCTGCTCGCCGCCAACGCAAGTGTGGGGCCTTGCGGAGGAACAGCACTTGCTGTCGAGCCCTTCCCCGCGATTCTGGTAACGATTTTTGGTTTGGAACTGATTGTTTGCAGCTACTTCCTGGTAAAGAAGCTCAAGGTCGAGTCGGACTTCCGCGTAGTTATTTACCTTTTCCTTCTCATGTGGTCCATGTCTCTGGTGATGGCGGTCGTCATGCGTGCCACAGCTGGCTCGCCGCCCGCAAGCGAGGACATCAGCGATTTCTATTTTTCGTTGCTTCGAGGTCTCGCCGCGGTTGCGAACCTCATTTTGTTCTATCGTTGGGCCGGCGCGAAAAACATGATTACGCGGTTTTGGTAATCCGTGCAGCTGCTACGCGGCTATTAGAGCCATGCCCCCATTCTATTTCTTGGCAGCGCGATACAGAATCACTCGCACTTTTTCGAGTGTAATCAACCCACCTTCAACCATTTCGTCCAGCCGCGGCAGAATTTGTTCAATTCGCTCCGTGGATTCAATCACTTCGACAATGATGGGAAGGTCCTGCGACATGCGAAGAAGCTTGTCCGTGTGATAGACGCTCGAGCCACCGTAGCCAGCCACGCCTCGCAGAACTGTCGCGCCCGAAAAGCCTTCTTTTCGCAGGAGTTCGACGATGGCATCGTGCAACGGTTTGCTGTGCCATTTATCGGATTCGCCGATGTGAATGCGCATCAACGTGCGCTCGCCTTCGAATTTTTCGTGTGTCATCGCGGCTCCTAAAACCGGTTCGCCAGCCGAATCCCTGCTACGGACAAAAACAAACCCGCAACTACGCTAGCCGCGACATACGTTGTCGCGCGCAGCCATTCGCCGTCCTCCAGCATTTTCGCCGTCTCCCAGCCAAAGCTCGAAAACGTAGTGTAGCCGCCAAAAAAGCCCACAGCGATGGCCACGCGCCAATCCGGCGAAATAACCATACGATTCAGCGTAAATTGCCCGATCAACCCAAGAAAAAAGCAGCCCGTGAGATTGACGACCAGCGTGCCGTGCGGAAACGTGCTTCCCGCGCGTGTTTGTACGACGCCCTGCAGTCCATAGCGAGCTAGCGTGCCGACTGCTCCGAAAATCGCAATCAAGAGAATGCGCAATAGGCCTCCAATCCGGCGGCAACCGCGGCCCGCAACAAAAAAACTCCTGGAGCCGCGTGGCTGCCAGGAGTCATCAGAGCCAGCTCACTGCGCCAGCCCGGTTTAGGCGAACTCCATCGCCTTCGATATTTTCTTCACCAAAAATCTTACTTCCCCCCGCCCCCCGAAGCAACACGCCATATTCCCAATCGTGCTCATAATACTTCGCAGGGGCACGGCACGCTGTGCCCGTCCTAACTCTTACTGCCGGTTAGCAGGCGCAACGCTCTTCCCCTGAAAAACCACCGCCTTCACCTTTTCCAACGAATGAATATCGCTCAAAGGATCGCCATCGACCGCGACAAGATCCCCTTCCTTCCCAGTTTCAATCGTCCCGAGCTGTTCGAGCCCCAGCAAAGCTGCGCTCGTTTTTGTCCCCGAAACAAGCGCCTGCTGCGGAGTCATCCCATATTGCACTTCCGTGATCATCTCGTCGCGTACCGTTCCAGTTCCCGGCCCATACGAATGGTCCGAGCCAGCCGCAATCGTCACTCCCGAACGCAGCGCAAGCTGAAAACTCGGAAAATGCGTCTTCGCCAATGCATTCACCTTCGTGATCACATACTCAGGAAAATGCATTTTCACTCCGTTCGCCACACTTTCCTCCACGACGAAGACAGTAGGAACAAACACAATGCCGTGATTTTTCATGAAGTCCGCGGATGCCTGATCCATCTCCGACCCATGCTCGATCGAATCCACGCCCGCCTCAAGCGAAGCGCGAATGCTGCGAATATTCTCCGCATGCGACCCCACTTTGACGTGAGCCATGTGCGCCTGTTGCACAATCACTTTCAATTCTTCCGGCGAAAGCTGTTCCGAAGTCGGCGAATCCAGCGGCGAAAGCACTCCGCCCGAAGCCATAACTTTAATCACCCGCGCTCCATACTTAAGTTGCAAATGCACAGCCTTCTCCGCATCAGCAGGCGAATTGATGAATCCGTGCAAGGGTGTGTAGAAATCGTCCATCGGCAAGTAGGGCGGCTGCGCATTGAAATCGCCGTGCCCGCCTGGAATGGAGATCGCATGCGCGGCTGGCACCAGGTGCGGCCCAGGAATCGTGCCTTCCTCAATCGCGTCCTTGAGAGCGACATCGATGAATCCTTGCGTGGCCATCACACGCGCGCCGACGACGCCGGAAGAAAGCGCGTAGCTCATCGCCTTGCTGCCACGTAGCGCGGCCAGTGGTTCGGAGACGGACTGCCCGAATGCGCCAGCCCAGATGTGAATGTGCGCATCCACAAATCCCGGCAGCACGGTGAAGCTCGAAAGATCGATTTGCTCCGCCCCCGCGGGCACCGCAATGTCTCTGCCGACACCAGTCACCTTCCCATTGGTGATCACCACAATTGCCGACGAGATGGCCGGCTTTTCCGCGTCGTAGATCAACCTTCCGCAGCGGACATAGATGACTTTCGGGGGCGGTGCCGCGAACATCACAAGCGCCCCGAGCAAACACACCGTACCAGCCATCAACATTTTCCGCATCAAACTCTCCTCTTGGGCGTTGCGCGTGGTAAACGTCGCCGCTGCCGTCGAATTCACCGCGCCAGCCTAAATCGCGAAGGTGCCGAAGTCAAATTGCGGTACGCAGCTCGTCTCGATGCGAGCCGGCGGGTCTTCGAATCGTAGGGGCACGGCACGCCGTGCCCTCTTTCTTTCCTTTTTCGTATAGGGGGCAGCACTCTGCCCCCCCTTTGCCTCTTGTTCTTCCTGCGATCGGTCAGTAGTGAAAACGAAAGCGCAGTTGCACGAAGATTTCGCGCGGATTCAGATAGTGAGTCCCGCCGAATGTGAAGCTGTTATCCAGCAGCACTCGGCGGTTGGCGACATTTATACCCTGCACGCTGACGGAAAATCTCTCCCCAAAACTCTTGCCGAGCGCAAGGTCAAACGTCGTATGCGGTTCGAGATGACTGTTCGGGTCCGGCTGAGAGTTGCCGTTTGTAAATCCAGAAGCATAGTAAACGTCCGTCGACGCGTAAGAATTCAAAGGCAATGTATATTGCCCGCCCACATGCAACGTGTTCCGCTGGTCGTGGTCGAGGAAGCCAAATCCCGGCGGCGGAGTAGCGCATGGGGCGACGAGACCGCCGGTTATGCAGCCGAAACTAAGCGCGAGCTGGTTTGAATACGTCACATAGACTTGCGCGCGATTGCGGATTCGTGGGGAACGCAACGTGAGCTCCCAGCCATTTATCCGCGCGCCCTGAATCGTAATCGGAAAAAACAAATCCGAGTCGTTGAAATTGTTATGATCGAAATAATTTGTCGCCCGTGTCAAGAAGTTGTCCGCGTCGATCGTCCAGCCGCGGAAGGGAATCGTCACACCGAATTGATGTTCTTCGTCGCGCTCCCCACGCAGTGGGATAAAGGTTAGATTCTGGTTGGTTGCCGCATTCAGGAGCGGTCCGGACAATGTTAAAAGAGGCGGTGCCTGATAAAAGTGCCCGTAAAAGGCCCGGAAAACCCAGTTGAGCTTTGGAATGCGCAAGGACGCGCCCACGCGCGGGCTGGTCGCATTTTCAACCACGCTCCCGGAAAAGTGTGTTTGCCGCACGCCGGCGTTCAAAGTCAGCCAAGAAGTGACTCGGAACTGGTCTTCGGCATACAAAGCCGTCAAGCTTCCCAGCGGGCTCACCTGAGTCGGAG
>DATEWL010000227.1:0-12143 GCA_035258025.1 Candidatus Acidiferrum sp.
CGCAAATCATCATGTCCGCGGCGCCACGCTCGATGATTTTGAAGGAATCGCCGATGGCGTGCGCGGAAGCGGAGCAGGCGGTGGCGGTGGCGGAATTAGGGCCCTTGGCTCCGTAACGAATGGAAATGTGACCGGAAGCGAGATTGACGATGGCGGAAGGAATGAAAAAGGGAGAGACTCTGCTTGGGCCGCCCTCGACCAATTTCCTGTGCTCGCGTTCGATAATGTCGAAACCGCCGATGCCGGAGGAGACGTAGACGCCGACTTCGTTGAGGTCAGAATCCTCGGGCTTCCAATTGGCGGATTTTATGGCGAAGTCCGCTCCAGCAAGAGCCACCTGGATGAAGCGGCCCATTTTTTTCAGTTCTTTTTTCTCGATCCACATGAAAGGATCGAAGTTTTTTATTTCGCCGGCGATCTTGCAGTCAAAGCCGGTGGTATCGAACTGCGTGACATGGCCAACGCCGCTTTGGCCAGCGATGAGGTTCTTCCAAGATTCCTCCGTGCCGATGCCCAGAGCGCAGACCAATCCAACACCCGTAACGACTACCCGGCGAGTCAAGTCTTTGATGCTCCCTGTTGAGGTGATAATTTCGTGGCTTACTTTCCCTTGGCGTGCTTGTCGATGTACTCGACGGCGTCCTTCACCGTGGTCATCTTTTCGGCGTCTTCGTCGGGAACTTCGATTCCGAAGGCTTCCTCGAACGCCATGACTAATTCGACCTGGTCGAGAGAATCCGCACCGAGGTCGTCCACGAAGGACGCTGTCGGCGTCACTTCGGCTTCATCGACGCCGAGCTGCTCGACGATAATTTGTTTTACGCGTTCTTCCACACTGGCCATTCCGGTGTCCTCCGCGATTTGCTATCGCTTATTGTGCATCGACGTACACTAACATTTCATGGGCCCAAACGCCGCCCTACGGATATGAATTCCCTCTATCAGGCAACCTGCTCATTCTAGGCAACCCATTGCGCAAGGTCAACTTTGCAGCCTCTCGTCGTTGGCGTATTTCCGCAGTTCGCAATTGGCGCATTTCTCCGCGAAAAATACCATGAACTTGTTCGTCCAATTGGAAACGAATGATCGGCCACAACGAGGACATCGCCAGTCATTCAATCTTATAAATACAATGATTCCAGCCGATAGAACCCCGGCACCGAGCAAAAGCAAGACCCAAATTAGTCGAGGCCAAATCTGAAGCCAGCGGCTAATCAGTGGGCTCGACGTTGCCAAGAGCGCCATCGAGAATACCACCCAAAGCTCTAGATTTCGCAGCCGCCGGTACTCGGCCCATTGCTTCGAGTAATCAGTCATTACGCCAGATAAAGGCCGCCGTTGACGTCTAGGACGTGGCCAGTGATGTAGCCAGCTTCGTCGCTCGCTAAGAAAACGATGGCGCTGGCTACGTCGCGGGCTGAGCCCATGCGCCCTAGCGGAATGCGATTCTTCAGTTCGTCTTTCACTTTGTCTGAGAGGACGTCGGTCATGGGTGTGGCGATGAAGCCGGGGGCGACGGCGTTCACGGTGATGTTGCGCGAGGCGATTTCTATGGCGATGGCTTTGGTTAGGCCGACGAGGCCGGCTTTGGCGGCAACGTAGTTGGCTTGGCCTGCGTTGCCCATTTGCGCGACTACGCTGGCGATGTTGATGATGCGGCCTGCGCGGGCTCGCATCATTGTGGAAAGGGCTTGCTGGATGCAGAGGTGCGCGCCGGTCAGGTTGGTGCGGATTACGGCGTCCCAGTCTTCTTGCTTCATGCGGAGAGCCAGGCCGTCGCGGGTGATGGCGGCGTTGTTGACGAGAATGTCTAGGCGGGCGAATTTTTCCAGGGCTTGTTTGAAGCCGGATTTGATTTGGTCGGGGTCGGCTACGTCCATTTTTATGGCTAGGGCGTCGCCACCGGCGGCCAGGATGTCGGTGACCAGGGCGGTTAGTTTCTCTTCGTTGCGGGCGGCGACTACAACCTTTGCGCCGGCTTGGGCCAGGGCTAGCGCGGTTTCGCGGCCGATGCCTTGGGAGGCGCCTGTGACTAGGGCTACTTTGTCTTTTAGACTGAACATCTCAATTTTTCCCTGTGATCCATTTTTGCTCGATCAAAGTCTTACCCCAAGCCCACCTTCAAAAAGCGAAGGTGGGGCACCCTCCGTTGGGTTACGGCTCGGCTAAACGGATGCAACCTGCAAACTCTTGCGGCGGGCACAGACTGAAGTCTGTGCTACCTAAGCCGCATCGGAACGGGCGCCGGCGATTTTGTCGACCGTGGCGGCCAAACTTTTTTCGTCTTCGACGTTGAGCGTGGCTGCGGAGCGCTCGATTTGGCGCAGGAGGCCGGTCAGGACGCGGCCTGGGCCCACTTCCACGAAAGTGTTGACGCCTTCGTCGATCAGGAGGCGGACGGATTCTTCCCAGCGGACGGGCATGGTGACTTGGCGGATCAGGGCTTCGCGGGCTTCGTCGCCGGTGGAGATGGTGTCGGCATCGACGTTGGTTACGAGCGGCACGGACAAATTCGCGAATGTTGTGTTCTTCAAATCCTGGGCCAGGCGTTCTTGCGCCGGTTGCATTAGCGCGGAATGAAACGGTGCAGAGACAGGTAGGATTACTGCCCGCTTTGCGCCGAGTTGCGAGGCGATTTCGACGGCGCGTTTGACGGCGGCGGCGTGGCCGGAGATAACCGTTTGCTCAGGGGAATTTAGATTTGCGGCAGAGCAAACTTCGCCATTCGAAGCGCGCTTGCAGGCGTCTGCTACAACCGCGGGCGACAGGCCCATGATGGCGGCCATTGCGCCCACGCCTGCTGGGACGGCTTCCTGCATGTAGGTGCCGCGCTTGCGGACCAACTGGACGGCGTCGCTGAATTTCAGGGAGCCTGCGGCTACGAGGGCGGAGTATTCGCCGAGGCTG
This sequence comes from Candidatus Acidiferrum sp., assembly GCA_035258025.1. Classification (GTDB taxonomy): domain Bacteria; phylum Acidobacteriota; class Terriglobia; order Acidiferrales; family UBA7541; genus Acidiferrum. Next base: position 2,908 of record DATEWL010000227.1, read on the forward strand.
TGGCCTGCTACGAAATCGGGAGTGAGGCCTTTTTCGGCGAGGACGCGATAGACGGCAACGGAGCAGGTGAGGATGGCGGGTTGCGTGTTGGCGGTGAGCTTGAGCTCGTCTTCGGTGCCTTCAAAGCAGATTTTGGAGATGGAGAAATTGAGGGCCCTATCGGCTTCCTCGAAAACGGCGCGGGCCGCCGGATACTTTTCCGCCAGCTCTTTGCCCATGCCGGGGTACTGCGAAGCTTGACCCGGAAATACGAATGCGACTTTGCCCATCGTCAATTCCTCTCCTGAGGCGTCATGCGAGAACGCTTGCGGCTGAGAGCTCCTGTTCGATTTTTTCGTTGATGCGCGCGCGGGACAGACCCGCGGCCACACGGATGGCGTTTTTGATGGCTTTGGCGTTGGAACGCCCATGGCCGATAACGCAAACGCCTCGCACCCCCAAGAGCGGCGCGCCCCCATACTCCGTGTAATCAATTGTTTTCTTCAAACCTTTCAAGGCTCCGCGCGAAAAAAGAAAACCAACCTGCGACGCCAGCGAGCTTTGGATCGACTTTTTGAGCAGGCCGAAAATCTGGACGGCGAGTCCTTCGCAGATTTTCAGCGCGATATTGCCGACGAAACCATCGCTCACGATCACGTCCACATTTCCGGAGAAGAGATCTCCGCCCTCGACATTGCCGACAAAATGCACCGGGCTCTTTTTCAAACGCGTATAAACCTCGCGTGTGAGTTCATTGCCCTTGATTTCCTCCTCGCCGACAGATAACAGGCCGACGCGAGGGCGGCGGTTGCCAAAGGTCGCCCGGTAATAGATTTCGCCCATCACCGCGAATTGCACCAAATGCTCGGGCTTGGAATCCACGTTGGCGCCAACGTCCAGCAGCACAGAAACGCCGCCTTTGGCGTTGGGGAAAGGCGCTGCGAGGGCAACGCGATCGACCGATTCCAGAGTGCCCAGCAGAAACCTGGCGACGGTCATGACGGCGCCGGTGTTTCCAGCGCTAACCAGGCCGTCGGCTTTGGCTTCACGCACCAGACGCGCAGCGACATGAACCGAGCTGTCTTTCTTCCGGCGAAACGCTTGAGCCGGGTGATCCTCCATGGTGATCACTTCGCTTGCCGGGACAATATCAATGGGCAAGTTCGGGGCAGCATGCTTGGCCAGTTCCGCCCGCACAACATGAGGTTGTCCGACCAGCATCACGCGCACGCCCAATTCGCGGGCAGCCAGGACACTGCCTTCAACCTCGGGGCGGGGAGCGTTGTCTCCGCCCATGGCGTCAACAGCGATGGTGATCATCGGATTTATCTGAACGCTTTATCTGGCCGCCAGTTCTTGGATGAGACCAGGCAGGAAAAGGCGGCGTCAGGCCGACTTGTCTTGCACGGCGCGGCCTTTATAGAAGCCGCAGTGGGGACAAGCCTGATGCGGCTGCTTGGTTTCGTGGCAATTCGGGCATTCACCGAGAGGCGGCTTCTCGAGAAAATCATGTGCCCGCCTGGTGCTCGTCCGTCGTTTCGAATGCCGTCTTTTTGGGTTAGGCATAGCAATACTCCTCGTTCCCGCCTCAGTGGGCGGATTCTATGGGCTTTCGGCCCTGTAAACTATTGTTTTTTCAGCCAGTCCTGCTTCAGGCGCGCGAGAGGGGCCAGCCGCGGGTCCGTCGCGTGGGTCTCACAGCGGCACTCCTCGTGATTCAGGTTGGCACCGCAGTTAGGGCACAATCCCCGGCAGTCACTTTGGCAGATGACCTTTAGGGGCAGAGCTAATAGTACCTGTTCTCGGAGCACATCCGCCAGGAAGAGTCCATCTCCCTCAAAAAAACCAATCTCGGTGTCGTCATCCTTGAGCCGGTCTTCTTTCGGCTTGGCGCCCTTAGGTAAAGGAGCATAGAAGAGATCGAAAGAGCGGTTCACGTCTTCAATAACTGGTTCGAGGCAGCGCGCGCAGACCATTTCAATCTTTGTTTCGAGCTGACCTTCGATGCGAATTTGGCCTTCGAGAAGCTCGGCAGTGGCGGTGACTTCCACAGGGGCGACTTGCTTGATCTCGGACGAATGGTAATCGATGCTGCCCGGAACATAGCTCTTCCGGATACGCAGCTTGCGAACCGCGAGATCTTTTACATCGAGGAACAAGTCTTGAATGCCTCCGGCGCTAACGCTCATGCTTTATCATTATTCCGTCGCGCGAGCGGCAAGTCAAGGAACAGGGCCGCTTTCTGGTGCTTTTGCTGCACGGTTAGCAAGGCGTGGCTCTAGTACCAGTGGGCGGAAAACGGAGTTAGACGGCTGCGGTGCGGGATTGGGGTTGGAGACCGGTGGCTTGAACCCGCACAAGGCTCCAGCCTTCCGGTTTCTGAGTGAGGATGATGGTCATGCGGACGCAGCCGGGATTCGGTTTTTCGAGCTCTCCGGGAGATTCCCACACCAGGGTCGCCACGGCGGCTTTGCTGCCGACGAACTGAACATCTTCGATTTTTCCGATGGACCTGGCCCAACCAGGAGCGGCGAAGATGAGTCTCGCGGCCTCGTGGATGCGCGCCGGACCAATCCACAAGTTGCCCTGCGGGTCTACAAACTGGCCATCCGCGGCGAACATCCTGGCGAACTCAGTCGCTTGACCAAGGCCCCATACCCGTGCAATTTGCATCACGGAAACAATTTCTGCCGCGGCATTCTCGAATTTCCTTTGTGGATCATCTGAAGGACGAGCCAGTTCTTCGCGAAGCCAATCGAGCGTCAAGCCGCGTTCGCGCAAAAGCCGAGCAGCCAAGCAATCGTGTTCGTCGAGAATTCCGAGAAGTATATGTTCCGTGCCCACATATTTGGATCCGAGACGCTCCGCTTCTTCCGCGGCTTTCTTCAGGATGCGATTGCACTCCGCGCTAATAGGAATTTCAATTGCCGTGGATAGGCGCTCGCCACGCGTAATTTGGGATTCGATTTCGCGGCGAATGGATTCCACGCCACCGTTTTCGCGAAGAAACTTCCAAAGGAGCGACTTGTCCTCACGCATTAATCCGAGCAGCAGGTGTTCTGTCTCGATGGACATGATGCCGTACTGGCTGGCTTCGTAGCGGGCGAAGAAAATCACCCGGCGGGCTTTTTCGGTGAATCGTTCGAACATACGTTGTCTCACTTTTGTGGCGGATTGCCTAGACACCTCGAATCAGATTCGTCGGATCAGCATAAACCTGTACAAAAGAGGATACCACCGCGGAAATTGAGAGAGTAGGATAGGAAGGTTGATTGGCCACGCAGTGAGCGGGATTGTTAACTTGTTAGTTTGGGCCGCCGTGAAAAGACAGGCGAGAAGGGCTGTGGGCGAGCAAGAATTGCATGGGACTAGTACCCTGCCATATTTTTCGCGACAGCCGCGTAAACCACATATCTTGCTGACATGGCGCGACTTACTCGACAGGGGCAAATTTTGGGAGAGTTTGGCTCATTTCGTGCCGTTCTTCAGTTCCCGGTCGAAATCAAATTGGAGAAAACTTCATGAGATTCCGAACCATTCTTTCGTTGGCCACGCTTTTTATGGCTTGTTTCACCCTAGCCGTGTTTGCGCAACCCTTGCCTGCGAACGCGGCCGGACACAGCACTAGCCGCACACCGGAGAATCAATCCGTATCAGGACCGATCGCTTCGGTGGGCGATGCCGCATTCACTATCAGCATCCCCAAAGACAATCAGGGACAGCAGACCGTTGAGTTCGTGGTGGATGACAAGACGAGAGTGGAAGGCAAACTGACCATCGGAGCGCAAGCGATGGTGGAATACCGCTCAGATAGCGGAAAGAACATTGCCGTTCACGTTGTGGTGACGCCAGCCTCTGGCGTCAATCCTTACTGACCTACTGCATTTTTTCTTTCGGCCTAGTGTAATCCGGTATTTCGCCTGACCCAGCCCCGGCGCAAACTGGCTTACTCAATGAACTTGGGGAGTCTTGATGCGCACGACTCTGAAGATTGTCCTGCCCTTAATCGTCAGCGTGGCGGTGGTGTCTTTATTGTTCGCTGCGTATCAGGTCAGGACGGAGAGGCGCAATCTCCGCAGCGACCTATCGCGACGCGCGGAAATTCTGGGTGATAGCCTTCAAGAAACCGTCGAGCCTCTTCTGGGCAACGGACCCAATAAAAACCTGCAACGGCTCGTAGCACGTTTCGGACAGAGAGAACATCTGCAAGGTGTCGCGGTTTACGACGCCCAAGGCACGGCGATTGCGGTGACCGCGGGGCTCCCGCCGGAATTTCAAACGCGCCCGGCGGCAGCGGTGCGCGCTGCGCAACGGGACGCGGGGCAGGGTGAATTTCTAACAAAGGACAGTTCCGCGGCCGGGGATGAAAAATACCTGGGCCCGATGCACATCTTTGCTTTGCCATTGCATCGTGATGGGCAACCCGCCGGCACTCTGGTCCTGTTCCATGACACGAGTTATATCGACACGCAGGTGCAGCATACGCTTAGGGATACGTTTGTAAATGCTGCGATTCAAACGATTCTGATCAGCTTGCTGGCGTTCGTGCTGGTGAGGTGGACGTTTACAGCGCCGCTTGCGCTGACGGCAAAATGGCTGCGAACTTTGCGAACGGGACAGACGCACGCTCCGCCGATGACGCCGCAGGGGGAGATCTTTGACCAGTTGCATCAGGAGGTGACGCACCTGGCACATGACTTGAACGCGGCGCGGGCGTCGGCGGAGGAGGAAGCGCGTTTGCGCGATTCCAACGTTTCCATCTGGACGGCGGAGCGGCTGCGCGTCAGTTTGCGGAACAAATTGCAGGATAAGCCGCTGTTTGTGGTTTCCAACCGCGAGCCATACTTGAACGTCTACAATGAAAAGAATAATTCCATAGAGATCATTGTGCCGGCCAGCGGCGTCGTGACGGCGATCGAACCTGTGCTGGTGGCGTGCGATGGAACTTGGATCGCTCATGGATCTGGAAGTGCTGATCGCGAAGTCTCTGATGCTTATGACCATCAGCGTGTTCCGCCGGAGCGGCCGAGCTATACGCTTCGGCGGGTATGGCTCAGCAACGAAGAAGAAAAGGGGTATTACCAGGGATTTGCAAACGAGGGGCTTTGGCCCCTTTGCCATATTGCGCATACCAGGCCGGTGTTTCGTCCGGAAGATTGGACGCATTACCAGCGCGTGAACCGGCGCTTTGCGGACGCGGTGCTGCAAGAGATGGAAGGGACGGAGTCGCCGATTTTGCTGGCGCAGGATTATCACCTTGCGCTACTGCCGCGAATGATCAAGGAAGCGCGTCCGGATGCTCGAGTGGCGATTTTCTGGCACATACCGTGGCCGAATCCGGAAGTGTTTGGCATTTGTCCGTGGCAGCGGGAGCTGGTCGACGGGCTTCTCGGCGCTGATCTGATCGGGTTTCACATCCAATCGCATTGCAACAATTTTCTGGAAACGGTGGATCGGGCGGTGGAAGCGCTGACGGAATGGGACCGATTTGCGGTGAATCGGCAAGGTCACGTCACGCGGGTAAGACCGTATCCGATCAGCGTGGCGTTTCCGGAAAATGGGCACGCTCTACACGAAGCGAGAAACGCCGGAGAGGAACGCGCGGCTCTGTGCAGCGAGCTGGGTATTGACGGCAGCCTGCTGGGAGTGGGCGTCGACCGCGTCGATTACACAAAGGGGATTATCGAGCGATTCCGCGGAATCGAGCACTTCCTGGATGTTTATCCCGCCTACCAACATCGATTCACTTTTGTACAGATTGGAGCACCGAGCCGCACTGAGATAGACCGCTATAAACATTTTTTGGACGAAGTGAGCGCGGAGGCGGACCGCATCAACGCGCGCTTTCAGGCAGGGCGCTGGAAACCCATTGTATTGCTCAAGAAACATCATTCGCACGAGGAAATCGCGCGGTACTACAAAGCGGCTTCCGTCTGCCTGGTCACTTCGCTGCATGACGGGATGAATTTAGTGGCCAAAGAATTCGTGGCGGCGCGCGAAGACGAGCGGGGCGTTCTGATGTTGAGCACATTCGCAGGCGCGGCGCACGAACTGGCGGACGCGCTGCTCGTAAATCCTTACGATGTGCAGCAAGTGGCGGAAGCGATTCACCGCGCGTTGGAGATGCCGGAAGAAGAGCAAATCAGACGAATGCAGCGGATGCGAGAAAACGTCCGAGAGCACAATGTCTACCGATGGGCCGCACATCTACTTTCGGACCTGACGGAAATTCGAATCGACGCTCCAGAACGGATTGAGGTTCCGCAAACTTCATGACCATACCGTCTCGGACTCGCCCAATGGGCGCGTCAGATATGCAACTTACTCCCACAGGGTTCGTGGAACAGGAGAACCAGCACATGATTACCGCGGAGACGCCATTCGAGTTCTTCACTGTCTCGTATTTAACGCGTATTGGAAATCAGTCCGCGGGCACGCTAACCGAGTTTCTCAAGGGGCTAGGCCAATGCAGTGATGCTTCCATCTTTCACCACACTTTCCAAACTTTGAGCAGCCATCACTTCCTGACGGAAGGTTTTTCAAATGACTTTGCGCAATGGGCGCACGCGGACGCGAGCCGCGAAGACCTCGCCGAGCAGCTCGCGGCGCTCGACGTGCGAGATTATCTTTCCATCGCCGCGCTGCGCAGCGACCTATGCCGCGTGGTCAGCGACTATTGCACGGCAAATCCGGCGCTATCGGAGCAAGCGGCGCTGGAGCGTTTTTACTTTTGCGAGAGCGTGGAGGTCACGCTGCCGTTCGGGCTCACAGCGCGGACGCTCGAAGAATTTCGCAACGGCATCGTGCATTCGAGCCATGCCTCTTTCTACTTCCACTTCCTCTCGTCGCGGCTGCGCTTGCAACTGCAAACGAACGACTTTTCGCACTGGCTGGCGGACGGCCTCGGGCTGGGAACGCTGGCAGACAGCGTGAATCATATCGACATTTATACGAACACGCTCGACAGCGCCCGCGCCAAGGTACTTCGGCTGATCGACCGCGAGAGGAGAAAAGGATGAGCGAAGTAGCGATCGCCAGTCGAATTCCGTTGGATGACTATGCAGCGCTGCTCGGTGAAGGCGAGATCGACGAGCTGCGCGTGCTCGCGAAACCATTGCGGGGCCGCAGCATAGAGATGATTAACTCGACTGCGGTTGGCGGAGGTGTGGCGGAAATTCTTAACCGGCTTCTGCCACTCGCGGAGGAACTCGAGCTGAATATGCGCTGGGACGTGATGACGGGCGGGGATGACTTCTACGGAGTGACGAAGTCGTTTCACAACGCGCTTCATGGGGCCCCGTATCACGCGGACCAGAAAGATTTTGACATTTTCCTTGCGTGCAACGAGCGTAACCGCGCACGGCTTCCGCTGGATGCCGAATTCATGATCATCCACGACCCGCAGCCCGCCGCGCTGATCGAGGGACGCAAGAAAAGCGGGAATCATTGGGCCTGGCGATGCCATATCGATCTGTCACATCCCAATCGCGCAGTTTGGGATTTTCTGGATAAATTCGTGGCGCGCTACGATGCCGCGATGTTTTCTTCGCCGGAGTTTTCGCGCGCGTTGCCGATCCCACAGTATCTTTTTTACCCGGCGATCGATCCGCTCTCAGAGAAAAATCGCAATTTGGAGAGCGGGTTTGTAGCTCGGACTCTAACGCAATATCAGATCGATCCGCTTCGACCCATCCTGACGCAAATCTCGCGGTTCGACCGGCTCAAAGATCCCGTTGGCGTGATTCGCGCGTATCGCATCGTGAAGCGATATTTCGATAGCCAACTGGTGCTGGCCGGCGGCAGCGCCTCCGACGACCCCGAGGGAGCGGAGGTTTTGAAAGAAGTCGTGCGAGAAGCGAATGGCGAAGCGGACATTCATATTATCGAACTGCCAGCGTGGGCACCGCTGGAGGTGAACGCACTGCAGCGCGCTTCGACAATTGTGATTCAGAAGAGCCTGCGCGAGGGGTTCGGGTTGACGGTTTCCGAAGCGCTGTGGAAGAAAAAACCGGTCGTGGCTTCGGCGGTCGGCGGGATTCCAGTGCAAATCATCCACAAACACACGGGGCTTCTAGCGCACTCGATCGAGGGTACGGCGTATCAAATCAGATTTTTGTTGTCGCATCCGGAGATCGCGGCGAAACTCGGCGAGAATGGGCACGAGCACGTGAAAGAGAATTTCCTGATTACGCAAAAGCTTAAGCGTTATATGACTTTATTCCTGGCGATGGCGCGCGCGAAGTAGGGTGACGGCTGGGGTCCCCACAGGGTGCCGCCCCACGGATGTTTCGCAGAGTGGCCTTAGTAGGTTAGCGACCATCCGACAATCGTCATCGACAGCACGAGCAAAAGCATTCCGGTGCTCACGACGCTCAGGATTCGACCGTGTCCGAGGAGATAGTCGCGCGACTCCGCGTCGATGCAGAGCAGGACAGAAACAACCAGGACAACCGCCCAGGCAAGAATCGCTGGCAAGCCTGGATACTTGCCGATCATCGAGAGAAATTGGCCAGGGGGTTGGCCTGCAGGAATCCACCAGGGGATCATGGGGGCTACGCCGGCGGCGAGCGAGAGCGTCAGCAGCTTGCGCGTGAACCAGCCTTTGATTTTGGGCCGGGCCTCTTTCCAAACGAAGTAGTCCCATGCCAGCAAGGCAACGGCGAACAGCACCCAGCCGTAGAGAGCTGCTTTCTGGTCAAACCACCACCAGGCACGAAAGACGAAACGAGGGTGTGGGCCCGTGGCAAAGCGCGGGAGCAGGAAGATTGCGACGAGACCGTTGCACGCCACGGCAACGAGCAGGGTGACCAAGCTCATCAGCTGAAACCAGTAACGCGTCGGAACGCGCCGACACCGGGTGCATACGGATTGTTTGGGAAGGAAGTTTAGTCCACAACGGTCGCAGAACACGGCTGGTCTCCCATTCGTGGGAATCGAATCCTGTGATCGCTGCCAGAGTATCTTATTGGAATCGAAAAAAACTACTGGTCTGAGGGTCAGTTGAAAGGGCAGGCAGTATTGGTAGTATGGTGGGTATCCAGCCAGACACCTTTTCCGGGTAAAGTGCCTAGACTTGAACTAAACTTGCAATAAATCCGCGGTCGCGCGGGGGTGCAATATGATCGAGGCCTCGAAACAATGGGAAGGCCAGATTGTCGAAGGGATTTTTCCCTTGCGGCAATATCTTGGCGGATCCGATCACAGTGCGGTGTTCTTAACGGAGCATGGCGCGGGCGAGCCGCAAAAAGCGGCCATCA
>DATEWL010000228.1:0-4021 GCA_035258025.1 Candidatus Acidiferrum sp.
CTGGCGCCATCGGCGTCAACCCCGCCGCGGTGAGTCAGGCGTTCAAGGGCTGTAAGTGCAATGTTGACAATCTCATGGCTGGCGGGACCGCCGAGGCGCGCGACGAATCCGGTGCCACAGGCATCGTGGTCGGGATGGCCCCAGTTTGGGTGCCGATCGCTGCGGGATGGCACGCACCATTGCTGCATATCTGTTTATTAAGCGGGAGGGGCTCGGATGTACAACGCAGAATTTGCATTTATCGAATCGGTTTTGTGGGGGAGGAGATTCTAAGCTGTGGATTATTAAAACTTTGTAACTTCCGAAAAGTGAAAATCGCGGACCTTCATCGCGGGGACCACCATTTCGAAGGCTTCTTCGCCGGTGGCGCGGACGGCGGGGCCGAGTTGCTCGGCATTGCGGAGCATCGAGAGGATGGACTGATTGAAGCGGAAATTGCGAACCGCAGAGGTGACTTTGCCCTTTTCGACCAGAAAAAGGCCGTCGCGGGTCATGCCGGTCATGACTTTTTCGTAGGGATCGACTTCGCGGATGTACCAGAGGCGGGTGACGAGCAGACCGCGATCACTGGAGGAGACCATTTTTTCCAGGGAAGAATCGCCGCCCGCGAAGACGAGGTTCATCGGCGCTTCACCGTATTCATTGGGGAGCGCAAAGCCGTGGCCGGTGGTTTTTTTGTGGGCGGACTTGGCGCTGGCGCGTGAGTAGACGAGATTTTTTGGGACGCCGCGATCAACTAGCAGAACCTGCTGGCGCGGGATGCCTTCGCCATCGAACGGTGCGCCGAGTTGCAGCGGGTGGTAGGCGTCATCGGTGATGGAGATGTTTTTGCCGAAGAGGGGTTTGCCCATGCGGCCGTTTAGGCAGGAGCGTTTGTCTTGGAGGGCGGTGGCGGCGAAATCGTAAAAGAGGAAGCCGACAAGATCGAGCACTGCGGCTGGTTCGAGAATAACCGTGTAACGCCCGGGCGGAAGTTCGCGGGCATCCACTGCAAGGTGAGCTTTTTCGCAGGCGCGCTGAGCCAGTTTTTGCGGATCGAAGGCGCGGACGCTGGCGGCGTTGGCTTTGGCCCAGCTTGCCGCGGGAGTTTCCTGCATGGTGATGGAGAATTCGGCGTGCGTTTCACGGTAGGCGGCGAAAAGTCCCCGCGAATTGCCCATTGCCGATTGCTGCAGGCCGCTGGCGAAAATGCCTGCGGCGACCTGGCCGTTTTGGATGGCAAGATCGCAGGCGCGACGGACGGCGCGGGCGCGGTCTTCGGGCGTGAGAGCAGCGGTTTCTTTTGCGAAGCGATTTACTTTGCGATAGCGCTGTTTGCCGGAGAGCGGCAGAAGACGCGGATCTTTCGGCTGGCTCTGCGCGAGGGAGAGAGAGGCTTCGATTGCTGCGCGGAGCGAGTCTTCGTCAACGCGATTTGTTGTGGCGCGCGCGGTGCGGTGGTCGACGACGGTTCGAATGGAAACGTTAAGGCCGTGCTCGGCGACGTTTTGATGGATGGCATTGTTGGCGAAGCGCGTGAGGGAGTCAGCGGTTTCGTCGACGTGGACTTCGGTTTCCTCGGCGCCGGTGGATTTGGCGAGCCGAAGAACTGTGTCGATGATGCGGCGCAATTCGCGTTCGGAGAATAGTTGCACGGAAGACGCCGTGCTCTGACCTGACGGCGATTTTCTGGATTTGCGCACGAAGCTCATTGGTTTGAAAACGCCGAGCCGATTTTGACCTTGCGGAAGCGCGATGGCGACGCACCGTGACCCGTGCCCATAGTTTGCATCGGCTGGCCTTTGCCGCAGTTCGGTGTACCCCAAAGCGTCCAATGATCGCGCGAACAGATGGCGTCGCAGGAATTCCAGAACTCGGTGGTGATACCGCTGTAGCTGGGATTTTTGAGCAGGCGCGTTTTTTTGCCGCCTTTGATCTCCCAGCCGAGTTCCGTCGAAAACTGAAACTGGTAACGGCGATCATCGATGGACCACGAGCGGTTTGTTTCCATGAGAATGCCGTCGTCGGTATCGGCGATGAGATCGTCAAAATTCCACGTGCTTGGTTTGAGACTGATATTCGTCATGCGAATGATTGGGAGACGATTCCAGCTCTCTGTGCGCATCGTTCCGGAAGAGCGCTTCAGGCCGATGAGATGCGCGGTTTCGCGGTTCGAAAGATAGCCGCGAAACTGGCCGTCTTTGATGATGTCCGTGCACTGGGCGGGAACGCCTTCATCGTCATAGGCAAACGTTCCTAGTCCGGGGCCGTGCTCGAGGCGCGCATCGGCGACGACGTTTACTATGTCTGAGCCGTATCGCAGCTCGTTGAGCTGATCGAGCGTAAGGAAGCTTGTTCCCGCGAAATTCGCTTCCTGGCCGAGGACGCGATCGAGTTCGATCGGGTGGCCAACGGATTCGTGAATTTGCAGGCCGAGCTGGCTTCCGCCGAGAATCAGCGTGCCGGTTTTCTCGGGACATTGTGCCGCGGAATGGAGCGCGGCGGATTCCTCGCCGACTCGCGCTGCGTGCTTCAGCAGTTCGAGAGACTCGACAAGCTCGTAACCTTCTAGAGCATGCTGGCCGCCAAAACTGTTTGGATAAGAGCGCTTCTGGATTTCGTCTCCCTGAAAGGAAGTGGCGGCGATGCCGCAGCCAGTGATCAGTTTGCGTTGATGAATGCGCGAGCCGATGCTGGACGCAAACCAAGAATCAATTTTACGAAATTGCATCCCGGTTTCGGTAAGGGTGACGCCCTTGACGCGGCGCATTTCGGCATCGGCGGCGAGCAGCAGAGCGAGCTGGTTTTCCAGCGGTAGTTCGAAGGGATCTTTGCGAAACGGGCTTTGCCAACTGTCGACGTAAGCGTCTTCCGCCACCATCACTACGTCGCCACGCTTGGCGAGTGCGGATGCTTTGGCGATAGAGACAGCCTGGGCGGCGCAGGCAGAAACGCCTTCGCGCGTGAGGCGATCAGTGGACGCGAATCCCCATGCGCCATTCGCGAGAGCGCGGACGCCCATCCCTATGGATTCAGATTGCGCTAGTGTTCCGACATGGCCATTTTTTGTAGTGAGGTCGCGCTGGCGCAAATGCATCATGCGAACATCGGCATAGGTGGCGCCCCGGAGGCGGGCTGTGTCGAGTGCGCTGGTACAAAAATCCCACATGAGCGTGACCTGGATGAGGCTGAATCAAGTTTACAAGAAAATGGGGCGCGGTTTATTGCGCCCCATCGTGAAAGACAAGAGCCAGACGGGAGTGTCTGTGCTACTTACGTGCCTTCTTGCCACGAGGCTAGATAGTGTTCCTGCTCGGCAGTAAGCTTGTCGAGTTTGTGGCCCATGCTGTCGAGCTTGAGACGGGCGATTTCCTTGTCGAGATTTTGGGGCACGACGTAGACCTGCGGCTTCAGTTGCTTGTAATTCTGCAGCAGGTATTCGGCGGATAGAGCTTGGTTGGCGAAGCTCATGTCCATAACGGCGGCCGGGTGTCCTTCGGCTGTGGCCAAATTCACCAGGCGGCCTTCGCCGAGAAGATAAACTTTGCGGCCGTCTTTCAGGAGGTATTCGTCCACAAGCGGGCGCACTTCGCGCTTGCCGGTCGACAGCTTTTCGAGCGCAGGAATGTCAATCTCGACATTGAAGTGGCCGGAATTGCAAACGACCGCGCCGCTCTTCATCGCTTCGAAGTGCTCGGCGCGAATGACGCTCTTGTTGCCAGTGACGGTGATGAAAACATCGCCGTGCTTGGCGGCTTCGGCCATCGGCATCACGCGGAATCCGTCCATCACCGCCTCGATGCCCTTTGTCGGATCGATTTCAGTGATGATAACGTCGGCGCCGTGCCCTTTAGCGCGCATTGCCACGCCGCGGCCGCACCAGCCGTAGCCGGCGACGACCACTTTGAGGCCAGCGAGCAGCAAGTTGGTGGCGCGAATCACGCCGTCCAGCGTGGACTGCCCCGTGCCGTAACGATTGTCGAAGAAATGCTTGGTCTCCGCATCGTTGACGGCGATGATCGGGTACTTCAGCGTGCCGTCC
>DATEWL010000229.1:0-2794 GCA_035258025.1 Candidatus Acidiferrum sp.
CGGGGGCTCGCGTAGAAGTTCGAAAAGCTCTTGCGATAGCCGATGACGCAGAAGGACATCGTCTGCTGGGCGAGCTTGATGAGCGCTTGAATGACCCTCTGGAAGCGGTGCGTGAATACGAGCAAGCCGTTCGGATGGATCCAAGTGAACAGAATTACTTCGAATGGGGCACGGAATTGCTCCTTCACAAAGCGGCGGAGCCGGCCGTGGAGGTTTTTACCAAGGGATCGAGCGCGCATCCGAAGTCAGCAAGAATGTTGACGGGACTCGGCGCGGCTCTCTATGCGAATGGATCCTGGGAGGAAGCGGCGCGGCGCCTTTGCGCGGCGTCTGATTTGCAACCGGCAGACCCTGCCCCGTATCTCTTTCTCGGAAAGATCGAACAGACGATGTCCGCGCCGCTGCCATGCAGCGAGCAGAAGCTGGCTCAGTTTGCGCAACAGCAGCCCGGAAATGCTCTGGCCAATTACTTTTATGCGATAAGCCTTTGGAAGCGCGAAAAGGGATCCGAAAATCCAGCGGACTTGAAACGGGTGGAAACGCTGCTCGAAAAAGCCGTGGCCATCGAGCCCATGCTTGGCCAGGCCTATCTTCAACTAGGAATTTTGCATTTGGCGCAAGGCGATTTCGAGCGGGCTATCCGCGATTACAAGAAAGCGATTGAAATAAACGCTCAACTTGGCGAAGCACATCGCCAGCTCGGTCTGGCGTACCAACGAACGGGCGATAAAACGAAGGCCTTAGAAGAATTTCGAGCGTATGAACAGACTGAGAAAACGGAGGCTGCCGAAATCGAGCGGCAGCGACGGGAACTTCGGCAATTCTTGATTATTCTGAAGGACCAGCCAACGAATTCTCCGCCTCGCTAAAAAACAGGGGAAATACTATTTTGTTTTTGGTTTAACCGCCGCGACGATGCCGCTGCCTTCGCGGATGGTGAGAATCTGGTTGGCACTCACATCCGCGAATTTTTCTAGCTTCTGAGTGGTCGGCCATTTGACTTCGATGAGATCCACTTTTTGAGTTTTTCCGAGGCCGAAGTGCAGGCGCAGGTCGCTCTGCGACATGACGCTTGTGCCGCTGTGAACCTCGTCCATCTGCGCATGCTTGCCCGTCAGAACGCGGACACGCGCGCCAATGGCGGTGCGATTGCACGCGGTCCCGATCAGTTTTATTTTTATCCAATTCTGCTTGTTGCCTCCGTCGTTGCGAAGAAGGGAGGGCAAGTCGTTCATATTTAGAATCACGGCGTCGATGTCGCCATCGTTGTCGTAATCGCCGAACGCGGCGCCGCGGCTCGAAAAATGCTCGCTGATGCCGGGTCCCATCTCGGACGAAACATCTTTGAATCGTCCATCGCCGAGGTTTTTGTAGACCAGACGCGGGTTCTTGAAAGTTTGGCCGGTGTCGTGTCCCTCAATCTCTGGGTACACGTGTCCATTCACCTGAAGGAGATCCTGCCAGCCATCGTTGTCATAGTCGAGGAATCCGCAGCCCCAGGCGACGTACTGATTGTTGACACCGATACCGGAGGCGAACGTAACATCGTTGAACGTGCCGTCCCCGTTGTTGTGGTAGAGGTTGCAAGTGTCGTCGGCAAAATTCGTTTTGAAAATATCGAACCATCCGTCGCAGTCGTAATCGGCCACGCCTATGCCCATCCCTGCTTGCTCATGTCCATTCTCGCTATACGCGCAACCGGCGATCACCGCGACGTCCGTGAACGTGCCATCGTGATTGTTGCGAAAGAGAATGCTGGGCTGCGAATCGACGGCGACATAAATATCCGGCCAGCCATCGTTATCGAAATCGTAGGAAACAGGCGTGATGGAATAGCGCGGGCCCGGCTTCAAGATGCCGGATTTTTCGGACACGTCGGAGAAAGTTCCATCGCCGTTGTTGTGATAAAGCAGGTTGGTGTCTCCTGGAAGACCGCGCGGGCCACACATCGTTGGGATGCCTTTCCACTGGCAAACGGGAGGCTCGCTTGGCGAAGGAGTTTTTTCGGGATCGAGTTTGATGTAGTGGCAGACGAAAAGGTCGAGATGGCCGTCGCGGTCATAGTCGAGCCAGGTGCAGCCTGAGCCCCAGCGGATCTGTTCATCGTAAACGCCGGCTTTGCGAGTGACATCGGTAAACGTACCGTCGCCGTTGTTGTGAAACAGAATGTTGTGTCCCCAGAAACAGCAAAAGAGATCGTCCCAGCCGTCGTTATCGTAATCGCCCACGCAAACGCCTGTCTGCCAGCCGGCGCGTGCCAGGCCGGATTTTTCCGTGACATCGGAGAAAGTTCCATCGCGATTATTTTTATACAAATGGGAAGTGGGAGCTTTCCCCGGCGGCCAGTTGGTGTTGAAGCGCGTTCCGTTCGTCAAATAAATATCCAGCCAGCCGTCATGATCGTAATCGAAAAAAGCCAGGCCGCTGCCTTTGGCTTCAATAATGTAATTTTTTTGATCGACACCGCCCCAGACGTTTGGGGAATTCAGACCACTTTCCTTAGCTACGTCGACGAACACAACCGGCGGAGACGACGGTGAAGGGGAGCCGCCCGGTTTCGGCGCTTGCGGAATTGATTCAGCTGCTGCGTCAAGCAGCAGAGAGCCTTTCCATTTCCACAGCGCGCTTACGAGCGCGTCCATCAACGCGCTGCCCAAAAGGATCGAAGAAGAACCTAGAAAACGGCGGCGGAGGAGATTCTTCATCGACTCGTTACCTTTGGCGCTATTTTGGGGAACGAGCGCGGCACGATGCCCGTGCCTTCTTTTACCGCAATGATTCGATCGGCAGGAAG